>JAOZKO010000122.1 GCA_029935325.1 Bacteroidales bacterium | reverse complement strand
TTCAAACAAATTATCTTCTAATATTAAATGTTGTCAAATCGTACCGAAGGCGGACTGGAGAATAGGAGATAAGGCGAAAAGGAGATGGGGTGAATGGGAGAAATTGGGAGGTTAGTGTTCTGAATAAATAAGATTATATTTTTTGATATATTATTTTTCGCATCTTTGTAGTATTATGGCATTAGTTACTGGAACAACGGGATTATTAGGAAGTCATTTGGCTTATAAACTATTAGAAAATGGTGAGGAAGTGTATTCCATTAAGCGAAGTACTAGCGATACATCAATTGTAGAGAAATGCTTTCAACTTTATTCAAATAATTCTAAGGAGCTTTTTGATAAAATACATTGGATAGAAGGAGATATTTTGGATTTTTACTTCCTTGATGAGTTAATATCTAAACATAAGCAAGTATATCATACTGCAGCATTTGTTAGCTTCCATAAGGCTGATCATACCAAAATAATGGATATAAATGTGCAGGGAACAATTAATATTATTGAGTCGTGCAAAAAGCATAATTGCAGATTAGTATATGCAAGTTCTATTGCGGCATTGGGTAGAGGTTTGGGAGATGTATATACAACTGAAAACGATTTTAGGGATAGTAGCTTTAAGAGCTCGGTATATTCTAATAGTAAGTTTTTGGCAGAGCAGGAAGTATGGCGAGCAATTGCCGAAGGATTAAATGCAGTGATGGTAAACCCAGCAGTAATAATAGGACCTGGAGATTGGTTGAAGTCATCGGCGCAGCTTTTCACTACCGTAAACAATGGCTTGAAGTTTTATACCAACGGAAGTAATGGCTATGTAGATGTTAGAGATGTTGCTGACATTATGTTTAGGTTAATGCAAACAGAAATTAATGGAGAAAGGTTTATTTTGTCTTCAGAGAATATTAGCTATAAAAAACTTTTCCAGGATATAGCTAATGCATTATCAGTAGCACCACCGAATATTTTGGCAAATAAATTTGTTTCAGAGTTAAGTTGGAGGGCAATAGCTGTATGGGCTTTTATTAGTGGGAAAACACCCCTTATTACCAAGGAAACAGCTAAAAGTGCAAATACATATTATAAGTACTCCTCACAGAAGATTATTAATGCACTGAATTATAAATTTATTTCCATAGAGGAAAGTATAAAACATACAGCTAAGGCTTATCTTAAAGATTTGAATAAATCATGATAAAGAATATATTAGTAACCAAAAATTCTGGTGAGCAAGTTAGTTTTGATGAAAACAAACTAAGAACTTCGCTGAAAAGGGCAGGAGCCGACCAAAGGAGTATTGATATTGTTGTGGCAGAACTAGAGGTCTATTTGCAATCAGGAATGTCAACTCATAAGGTTTATAAAAAAGCTTATAGTATTTTAAGTAAACTTTCCTATGCTAGTGCTGGTAGGTACCGTCTTAAGAAAGCAATTATGGAGTTAGGACCTACTGGTTATCCTTTCGAGAAATTTGTAGGTGCAATAATTAAGCACCAAGGATTTAGCGCGAAAACGGGGGTAATAGTAGAGGGGAAATGTGTGCAGCATGAGGTTGATGTGGTAGCAGAAAATAATGAAACAATTATTGTTGTGGAATGCAAATATCATCGGGATGGAAATCGTAAAAGTGATGTAAAAGTACCTTTATATATTCGCTCTCGCTTTAATGATATTTACGATAAGTGGAAAAAAGACGGCATTATTGGAAATAGAAATTTTGAAGCTTGGGTGGTTACCAATACCAGGTTTACTGGCGATGCTGAAAAATTTGGCGATTGCAGTGGACTTAAAATGGTTTCTTGGGATTACCCCAACCATAATAGCCTACGTAATATGGTTGATAGAGCAGGACTACATCCATTAACGAGTTTGAAAAGCCTTACGAAAAAAGAAAAGCAACGAATTTTAGAAATAGGAATAGTACTCTGTCGTGAGATTACTACAGAAATACTTATAAAAAGCATGGTGCCAAGCAATAAAATAAATAAGGTTTTATTGGAAGCACAAAGCCTTATTGACGGTTAAATTTTAAAATTATGGAAGTTAAAGCTAAGAAGCATTTAGGACAACATTTTTTAAAGGATATTAATATCGCAGAAAAGATTGCGAATACAATCTCTAATAATACTGCTAATGTTTTGGAAATAGGACCAGGGACAGGAGTCTTAACCCGTTTCCTAAACCAAGTTGAAGGTAGAAATTTGTATGCTGCGGAAGTAGATATTGAATCCGTAGAATATCTGGTTGGGAATAATATTATTGCTCCAGATCATGTTTTTGGCGATTTCCTAAAGCTTGATTTACCAGAGATTTTTACTGAAGAAATTGCTGTAATTGGTAATTTCCCCTATAATATTTCCAGTCAGATTGTTTTTAAAACCATTGAAAATCGGAAGCTGATTCCTGAGTTCTCAGGAATGTTTCAGAAGGAAGTAGCAGAGCGAATTAGTGCAGAACCAGGAAGTAAGAAATATGGAATTATTAGCGTGCTAACACAAGCATATTATGATGTGGAATATCTGTTTACTGTTGATGAGCATGTTTTTAGACCTCCACCAAAAGTAAAATCGGGTGTTATACGACTTCTACGAAAGGATATTGATAAACTCGATTGTGATGAAGCTCTATTTAAGCAGGTTGTAAAAACTAGTTTTAATACTCGACGCAAAATGCTAAGAGTAAGCCTAAAAAGATTAATAGGGAAAAGCGAAATATTACAAGATGAATTTTATCAGAAAAGGCCTGAGCAACTTAGTGTTGAGGAATTTGTAAATATTACTAATCAAATATCAGCGATAGAGAGGAGTTAGTTTTTTTGTTTGTTGTTTTTTGTTTGTTGTTTTTTGTTTGGCATGATTCAACCCTCCCAAAAGCGAAGGTTTCGCCAACTTCAGACTTCCAACTCCCAACTTCAGACTTCAAACTCCGAACTCCGAACTCCCAATTTCAAACTCCCATAAACGAACCAAAGAACCAAAGAAATAGAACTTCCTAATATTGCTCCGCCGATAACATCAGCAGGGTAATGTACGCCAAGGTAAATTCGGCTATAGGCAATTGCAGCAGCCCATATAAATAAAGGGAAGAAAGTAAATCGATATTTATTTCTGAGAGCCAAAAACATAAATGTAGAGATAGCAAACATATTTGTAGAATGTGAACTTACAAACCCATATTGCCCTCCGCAGTGGTCTTTTACAATATGCACCAATGCACTAATCTCTTCATTATGACAAGGACGGAGTCTTTCGAATACATTTTTGAATAAATGAACTGAAATAAAGTCTGCCAATCCAACGGCAATAATAAGCGAAAGCACCATCCATAGACCATTCTTTCTATCGTTTTTTACTAAAATATAGATAAAGAAAATCCAGAGTGGAATCCAAACTACTGTTTGAGAAATCCAGAACATAATAAAGTCGAAAAAAGCATTGTGCATTCCATTAAGAAATAGAAAAAGCTCAGTGTCCAGCTGCATTAATTGCTCCAGCATATAAGGTCGTAATTAGTTTTATAGAATTGGCTCAATCATTTTTTGCCACAACATATCCTTGAGTTGAGAGATTCCTTTTTTAGTAATGGAAGAGATAAATATAGTCTCCACATCCTTAGGAATTTCCTGCTTTAAATCTTCAATCATTTCATCATCAAAAATATCAGATTTTGTAATAGCAAGTATTCTGGATTTGTCCAATAATTCGGGATTATATAGTTTCAACTCATTGAGTAATACTCTATATTCTTTATCAATATCATCGGTGTCAATAGGGACCATAAAAAGCAAAGTAGAATTTCGCTCGATATGTCGTAAGAATCGCAAACCAAGACCTTTGCCTTCGTGAGCACCTTCAATAATACCAGGAATATCAGCCATTACAAACGACTTATGGCCGTGATATGGAACTATTCCAAGGTTAGGCACTAATGTGGTAAAGTGGTATTCAGCAATCTCAGGTTTAGCTGCTGAAACCACAGAAAGTAAAGTGGATTTTCCAGCACTAGGAAAGCCAACTAAACCAACATCTGCTAGTACTTTTAGTTCCATTACAATCCAACCTTCCGATAAAGGTTCGCCGGGTTGAGCATATTCTGGTGTTTGATTGGTTGATGATTTAAAGTGTACATTTCCTAATCCACCACGACCACCTTTTTTAATAATAAGCTCTTGACCATCGTCAATTATTTCACCAATTGTTTCACCAGTTTCAAAATCTTTTATAATTGTTCCCAATGGAACATCTAAAACCATATCATCTCCCATTGCTCCGGAGCTTTCTTGCTTGCTGCCAGATCCTCCATGACTTGCTTTTACGTGCTTGCGATAGCGTAAATGCAATAATGTCCAATACTGAGCATTGCCTCGAGCAATAATATGTCCACCTCTTCCGCCATCTCCGCCATCAGGTCCTCCTTTTGGAATATACTTCTCGCGGCGCATATGATGTGAACCGGGTCCTCCATTGCCAGATTTGCAATGAATCTTTACATAATCAACAAAGTTATTATCAGCCATAAATTAGTGCTTGATTAGTTTAGAGATTTCTTTGTCTATTTTTGCAAAAACCTCTTCATCTTCTCCACTTCCATCAACATGCAAAATCTTATTTTGATTTGAATAGAATGTAGAAACATCTTTTTTTATGGTGTCTTCCCACTCCTCTAATCGGTGGATAATAACATCAGTATTAAGATCATAAGGTCTTGCTTTTTCTGTTTTGCTTCTCCCAGAAAGTCGCTTTAAAGCAGTTAATGTGCTCGTGTCTAATTCAAGAGCTAAATCTACTTTTGAATCTATTTTCTTTAGCAATCCATCAAGAATATATGCCTGTACAAGTGAGCGAGGGAAGCCCTTGAAAACATATCCATTTACATGCGGATTATCCCTAATAACTCTTTCAATCATTCGAATTGGTAATTCATCAGGAACAAGGTCTCCTCTGTCCATATATCCTTTATATGTTAGTCCAATCTCCGAACCAGAAGCAATTTCTTGGCGCATAATCTTGCCAGTGGAAATATATGCTAGATTGTATTTTTGTGCCAATTTCTTAGCTTGAGTTCCTCTTCCTGATCCAGGTTTTCCGGTTACTACAATATTAAAGAATGTATGTTTAAGGGTTGTTTCAATAGCGTTATTCAGTAATTTAGTAATATCACTAATATCTCCTACTCCATTTATGGAAATATATTTTCCTCTTTCCTTATAGAAATCAATTAATGGTAAAGTTTTATCTTCATACTCGGTAAGTCTTTTTTGAATAACTTCCATATTATCATCAGCTCTACCAGAAGACTTACCTCTTTCAACAAGTCTAGTAACAAGCTCGTCTTTTGGCACTTCCAAGCTAAGCATAAATGTTAGAGAAGTATTAAGCTTAATCAATAAACCATCAAGAATATATGCTTGAACCACTGTTCTAGGGAATCCGTCAAATAAAATTCCATCTTTATTTTCGCTAGTAATTCTTTTTTCAATAATTTTTACAATCAAGTCATCACTTACTAAGTGTCCACCAGCAATTATGTCTTTGGCAGCTTTTCCTAATTCGGTGCCATTGGCAATTTCTTTTCTAAGAATATCACCAGTAGAAATATAAGTTAGATTATACTTTTCAACTAAGTATTTTGATTGAGTTCCTTTTCCTGCGCCCGGAGGGCCAAATAATGCAATATTAAGCATAGCTATTTAGGTTTTTATTCAGTTATTATATATATATCAGACAAATTTCGTCCTAGTTGATCATAGTCTAGGCCATAGCCTACAATAAAATCATCAGGGATTTCAAAGCCTATATAGTCAATCTTGAAATCCTTCTGAAAAGAATTAGGTTTGTAAAGCAGTGAAGCAATGCGGATGCTTTTTGGCTTCATTTTTCTCAAATCTTCCAATAAGTTTTCCATGGTAATTCCTGTATCCACAATATCCTCTACAATAATTATTTCTCTACCATCGATACTCTGATTTAAGCCAATAATTTCTTTTACCTTTTCGGTAGATTTAGTTCCTTGATATGATGATAGCTTTACAAAGCTTACTTCGCAATCAATTTCCAAGGCCTTCATCATATCGCTGGCAAACATAAATGCACCATTTAATACCACTATAAATAATGGGCTCTTTGATTTATAATCCTGAGAGATTTCTTTAGCAACTCTATTTACCTGCTTTAGAATTTCTTCTGAAGGAATATTTGTACGGAACTTCCTGTCTTTAAGCTGTATAGTTTTCATAAGTATCTAAGTAACACAGCTGCAAAGATATACTTTTTTTGAAGCTATATAAACAGTAAATTCTTAAAATATTATGACCATTAAGTTTCAATTCAAAATTTGCAAAAAAACTATGATAAAATAATTACCATAATAATGCTTCAATAATTGAATGCTTCAATGCAAGAATAAATAGCACATTATTATTGTATTGCACAGTGCTAACATTCTAGCATTATTGCAGTCAAGCATTTTCGCATTACCAAATAGATTATTTAAATAAATAAAAAATAATTTTTAACCACTAAATTGATAGTAGAACCAATTTTGTATAAATTTGTAAGCCAAAATTAAACCATAATTATTATGCCTTTTACAAGATATATATTGCTATTATTTATTTATATTTTAATATTACCAAAAGCCAACGCTCAATCTACTCAGGATTTATTTATGACAAAAGAGCTTAGGTCTGCTGTGGAAAATGGCAGCAGAACATTGGAAGGGAAAACTGGTGAAAAGTATTGGCAAAATACTGCAAACTACATAATTAAGGCAGAGCTATTGCCTGAGGAAAGAACAATAATAGGATACGAAAGTATAGATTATAGTAATAATAGCCCCGATACATTAAGGCTTCTTTACTTTTCAATTATTCAAGATTTGTTCAAAAAAGGTGTTCAGCGCGATTGGGATATGGGTAAAGTAGATTTACACGAAGGTGTGGAAATTACTTCCATTAACATTGATGGCAAGTCCATTGATCCTAATTCAAGAAGCGTATTTCACAGGTCAACATTAATGGGTATTAGACTGCATGAGTATTTTACTCCAAATTCAAAGCATCAAATCGAAATTGAGTGGAAGGTGATTCTGCCGGGGACTATCACAATTAGAATGGGGATTTATAATAAAACAAATATGATGATTGCCTATTGGTTTCCTAAAATCGCAGTTTATGATGATATTTATGGATGGGCAAAAATTCCTCATTCGGGTAGAGCTGAATATTATCATGAGTTTGGAGATTATAATGTAGAGCTGACATTGCCATATGGATATAGCGCGTGGTCCACTGGGCTTTTGCAAAATACCAAAGAAATATATAAGACAAAATATGTAGAAAGAATTAATCAGGCAGCAAAATCAGATAGTATTATCCATATTATTACCCAGGAAGATAGGAATGCTGGGAAAATATATAAGAAAGCTGATAAGTTTATTTGGAAATTTAAAGCAGAATATGTTCCAGATTTTGCCTTTGCTATTAGCAATACTTATCTTTGGGATGGCATAAGTATTAATACTGGCACCAAAAGAGTAGCAATAAATGCAGTATATAAAAGCACATCTTTAGATTTCCATAAAGTAGCGGATGTATCGCGCAAAAGCATTGAGTATTATAGTTTTCAGAGTCCTAAAATCGAGTTCCCCTATTCTCAACTCACAGTTTTTAATGGCGATGGTGGTATGGAATTTCCTGGAATGGTAAATGATGGCGATAGCAAAAACTATACAGCTACTTTATATGTTACTGCCCATGAAATTGGTCATAGTTATTTTCCGTTTGCCACAGGTTTAAATGAGCAATTATATGCTTGGATGGATGAAGGCTTAATAACTTTTATGCCTAGCAAAATTATTGCAAAATATACAGATGATACAAGCTATGTTGCTTTTAAATCAAATATTAAATCCTATAATAAATATGCAGGAAGTCGTTTTGAGATTCCCCTAATGGTGCAATCAACAAATT
>JAOZKO010000121.1 GCA_029935325.1 Bacteroidales bacterium | reverse complement strand
TTATGTCAGCGGTAATTTATGCTATTGCAACAATTGTTTCACTTGCTTCAAATATTATTGTTGTAATAGGGGATCTAGTATAAGTTTGCAACAAGGCTTCATAAAACTTCAGCACCTCAGTAGTAAAAGAGAAACTATCAGCACCTCGGTAAAATAACCTCAGTGCCTTAGTGTCTCAGCGGTTAAATCAATGGGAAAGGCAAAAGTTTAAAGTAAAAAGTAAAAAAGCGAAGCTCCTTTGCAAACCACTTTAATACTCCTTACCAACCTTTTACAATTCATTATAATCTTTTACAACCCTTTAATGCCCTAAAAACATTATGTCTCAGCGGTAAAAGAACCAGTCTTATCCAATAGCATCATAAATACCATCCCAACGTTGGTTGTCCATTTTCGCGCCTATTACTTCAATAATATTTCCTGCTGTAATGGAGCCAATAGCAGCACAACGGTCAAGAGAATATCCTTTTATTAATCCAAATATAAATCCAGAAGCATATAAGTCACCAGCACCTGTAGTATCAATACTATTTGCCTTTATTACTCCAGCGGTATAAACCTGTCCATTATGTTTCACCATACTTCCTTTGCTCCCAATTTTTACAATAGCATAGTCTGCTACCTCAGCAATTGCGTGCAAAGCTTCTTCAGGTTCTTTTCCAGTAAATGCTTTGGCTTCCTCTTCATTGGCAAAAACTATATCTACATATTGCTCGGTAATACGCTTAATAAATTCCAAATTATCTTCCACCACATTATAGCTGGCAAGATCGATACTTACTTTGCAATTGGCTTCTTTTGCTAGTTTTACGGCCTTTTCAATTAGCTCATAATTTTGTACTAAATATCCTTCAATATGAAAGAAGTCGTAACCCATAAAACTTTCAACTTTTAAATCATCAGCTGATAATTCCACTGCTGCTCCTAAGAAAGTAGCAAAAGTACGCTCGGAATCGGGGCTAACCAATGCCATTGCAAGTCCAGAACGGGTATTGCTTTCTGCTAATAGTGGATTTACTTTAGCATCTAATAAGTCATTTTTGAAAAAAGAACCTATTTCATCTTTTCCTATTTTACCAATAAAACCAGTTTCGATTCCTAGCTTTGCCAATCCATGAATTGTATTAGCAGCAGAGCCACCAGAAGCTTGAGAGCGAGGAAAAGCATCTACAGCCTTCATCACTTTTTCTGATGTATCCCAATCAACTAATTGCATACTGCCTTTTGGTAAATTCAATTCTTCTAATATATTGTCGTTGTCTATTTGTACAAGTGCATCAACTAATGCATTGCCCATACCTAATACTTTTGCCATAATATTTGCTTTTAAAATTTCGATTTGCAAAGAAACAAAAAATGTATAGACCTTATACGGTAATTCCTGTATGCGTTTGGTCCTGATATTGAAAAGTAATATTTACCAATATTCACAACAAAAAAATTCCTACTTTTACATCTTCAAATTTGTACAAACATTAATACCTCATAAGATGTTACGATTTTTACTGTTATGCATAGTCCTATTTACATTTAGTTCTCTTGTCTATTCTCAATCCAATTCATTATTAACTGAAGAAGAGCTAGAAGATGAATTTGTATATACCGATATAGAAAAAGCGCTGAAGAATACCGCCGAAGTATATATTTTAGACTTATCAAGTCAAGGTTTAACTAAAGTACCAAAAACCATTAGCCGATTCCGCAATGTGCAAATAGTGATATTATCGGATAATCAACTATCAGAATTTCCACCAGAATTGGCTAGATTGAAAAAATTGCAAATACTATACATTGACAGCAATAATATTGAAACACTATATCTAGACACATCAGACCCAAGAAGTTTCCAGAATTTGGAAAGTATATATGTGGGTTTCAACCCTCTAAAAATTATTCCTGAAAATATCAAAAATATTGATCTAATGATGGTAAGCCTTTCGGGATGTAAATACCTTGATTTAAATGAAGTTTTTACACCTTTGGCAAGTATTAGCGGATTGGAACATTTGGATTTGAGTCATTTAAATCTTGATACTATTCCATGGGAAGTAGCTAACTTATATGGTTTAAAAATATTAGACTTAAGTGCTAACCCTTCAATGGAATGGGATACTTCATTTAGATTTCTATCTCAGAATCGTTCTATTGAAGAAATAATACTTCAGCATAATAGATTATCAATGCTTTCTGAAGAATTAACTCGTTTTCAAAATCTAGAAGCTTTAGACTTAAGTTATAATGATAAACTAAGCATTCGTCAGGTACTTGATGTTACAAAAAACATAGAACAACTTCGTAGTTTAGACCTTTCCCATTGCAAAATTCGTGAACTACCCTCAAGTATTGGAGACCACAAAAAACTTTGGGATTTATTCCTTAATAACAATAATCTAGTGAGAATTCCTGGTGAGATTGGAAAAATAGAAGAGCTTGAAACAATTGATTTAAGTTATAATGAGATAATGGAATTGCCAGAGGAATTTGGCGATTTACAAAGCCTAGAGCATATTCTTATTGGTAATAATCCATTAGAATTTTTGCCTAGAGATATGGCAAATCTTAAGGATTTGAAATATATAGAATTACCAAAAAATACCTTGGAAAAAGATGTAAAGAAGTCTTTAAAAACCATGTTCCCCGAAGCTGAAATAGAGTTTATAAAAGCGGATGAAGATAATTAATTCAATATTTTTGCGTTTCTAAGAATACACACACACATTTGTTAATTATGAGTATTAAACGAATTATTCCTTTTATTTTAATGCTGAGCATTGCTTTTTCCACATTAAGTTGTAAAAGCTGGAGGATAAATAGGAAACGCAAAAAAGATGCTAGAGAGATAGAAAAGAAGAAGAGGGAACGAGATGCCGAAGCCAATGCCAAATACGAAGAGGCAATAAAACACCAAGCTGATATTCAATCGCCTAAAACAAGGCGGGCCATGAAAAAAAGGTATAAACAAGCCGATAGATACAATAATCATAAAAGGGAATTTTTCCTAAAACGTTGGTTTACTCCTAAGCACAAAAGGAAGGCAACGCCACCAGTTTAAGAGATTTGATACTCGCAGAATAGAAAAATAAAGACAAACTATTGCTAGGCAAAAAGATATTATCGACGTAAGTATCAGAAAATAAGTAAATAACAAATATTGTCAATATAATATCTTACGGAAAATATTAATCATTACAATTATTTTATTGATTCATTAATAGATTTTTGTAAATTCGTGCATTGAAATATAAATGGTATAAATACCTAAAAATGCAGGTTTTTTCTAATATATGTAAATACTCTATCATCTTTATTTTCCTATGGATTATAAGTTTTAAATCCGCAGCACAACAAAGGCGACACAACTATGGTATTCAGAGAATTACCACTGAAATACAGCAGTCACAACCTGGGATATCGCAGAATAGTATTAGGTGTATTTTTAAAGATCACAAAGGATTGCTGTGGTTGGGTACTTGGGACGGATTAAATAGATATGATGGCATACGTTTTATGATAATACGTATGGAAGTGGGTAATAAAAAAGCCTCCTTAACAAATAGCACCATTAATGCAATTAATCAAGATAAAAACCATCAATTATGGGTTGGAACAGACGGTGGAATTAATTGTTTTGATTACCAAAGTATGAATAGAGTGCAACTAGATTTAAAACAGAATATTCCTCTTTCAACTGATACGATTCATGCTGTTCATATCGACTCTCACGACAAAGTCTGGATTGGTTCGCAAAAAGGACTTGGAATTCTAAACGCTAATCACGATAGCCTACTTCTATTTTCTGAGAGTACTGGTATTAATTGTAAATTAGACTATATTGAAATTAGGCAAATACTTCAGTTTCAGAATAATAAAATTTGGATTGGAAGTGCCACAGGTCTTTATCTTGTAGATTTGAATATTAGAAAAGTAAAGCATTGGGGATTAGATAATCTTAGCAATTTGCATATTACTTCTCTCTTAAATTTCAAGGATAGTTTATTATTTGTAGGCACTGAAAATGGATATAATATCCTTAATTTAAATACTCTAGAAATTAATGATTACTATCTATTTCCAGAATTAAAAGATAACCCTGGTTCAAATGTATTTCTTAGCAACCTGATGACTTCCGATTCTACATTATTAGTGGGAATTGCTGCACATGGTTTGCATAAATTCAATATTAATAGCAAAGAGTTTAGCGAGTTTAACCTTCCAGCAGTAGGGACTCAAAATATCAACTTTTTTGACCCACAAGAGGAAGATGTTCCTAGCATGACAAAAGATTCCTATGATAATATATGGATAGGAACGGCATGGAATGGACTTGTGCGCATAAGCCCTGAACCAGTTTTATTCAAAATATTCCATAAAAAACCAAATTCTAAGACAGGGCTTAATGATAATCATATTTGGTGTTTTTTATCTGAAAAAGAAAAGCTTTGGGTAGGCACCGAAAGCGGTATTAATATTTACAACTTTGAGTCACATAGAATAGAAATAATAAATACATCTAGCGGATTGAATTCCAATAGAATACGGTCATTATTTAAAGATTCGAAAGGCCGACATTGGGTTGGTACTCTTGACAAAGGCTATAATATAATTAATACGAATGGCTCTATTGTTCAGTATAATACAAATTCCATAAACTCCACTTCCCCTAATAATACTGTGTGGGATTTCACCGAAGATTCTTTAGGCTATATTTGGCTTTCTACATATAATGGCTTATCTCGAATTGATATAAATACCCTAGAAATAACGGTTTTTAAGAATGATCCTAATGATAGTAATTCACTAAGTTCAAATATTATTTATAATACAACTATTGATAATAGGGGCAGAATGTGGATTTCAACATATCGTGGATTAAATAGGTTTATTCCGCACGAAAATAGGTTTATTCGATATGTTCATATCAAGAATGATAGTAATAGCCTTAGTACCAATAAAATATTCAAAGTATATGATGATAATGAGGGTAATTTGTGGATAGCAACCGTTGGTGGTGGCTTGAATAAGATGGATTTGAAAACTGGGAAAATACAATGGTTTACTACCCATGATGGACTCCCTAATAATATAATCTATAGCATTATTGACGATGGATTAGGCTTCCTTTGGCTTAGTACCAACAATGGTTTATGTCGTTTTAATAAAACAACCTATGTTGTTAATACATATACAGTTTCTGATGGATTGCAATCAAGTGAATTTAATTTTGGAGCGGACCTAATTGATGAAAACCAGAATATATATATGGGAGGGATGAAGGGCTTTAATGTCTTTAATCCTAAAGTAATAAATGAAAGTTCAGTGGATGCCCCTCTGACGATTTCCAAAGTAAATACACTCCAAGGCAATTCTTATTATAATATTGATTTTGCTGATACACTTACTCTTGACCCTGATAATAATTTCTTTGATATTGCTTATACTCAGCTAAATTTAAAACAATCGCAAAAAATAGTTTTCCGGCATAAATTACTCAATTACGACCCAAATTGGATAGTAAACCCCACCGGAATAGCTAAAGCTTCCTATTCAAATGTTCCCGCAGGAACGTATTATTTTACAGTTCAAGCTGCTAATTCTAACGGTGCTTGGACGGAGGAAGAATACAGACTTATGGTAATTGTTAAGCAGTATTGGTATAAAAGTTTATGGTTTATTATTAGCATTATTGTATTGATGCTTTTTCTTGCTATTATGCTAATTAGATTACGCATACAGAGAATAAAGCATAAAGTAGAATTGGTAAATCAGATGCTTCAGCTAGAAAAACAAGCGCTGAGGTTACAGATGAATCCGCATTTTATTTTTAATACATTAAACTCTATTCAAAGCTATATATTAAAAAACCAAGCAAAAGAATCAATATTATATTTATCAAAATTTTCGAAATTGATGAGAAGTATATTAAATAATTCTAATGAAAGTATTATTCCTTTAAGTGATGAAATTGATATGCTTAATCACTATCTTGAACTAGAGCAACTACGATTTAATCATTGCTTCGATTTTAATATTACTAAAGATGATGAAATTGATTCAGAATTTATTGGTATTCCAAGTATGCTTCTTCAACCATATATCGAGAATGCTATAATACACGGAGTTGCACCATTAAAAAGCAGGCAAGGGAAAATTGACATTAGCTTTGAAATACGAAATAACAGTCTTTATTGCATTATTTCAGATAATGGTGTTGGTAGAAGTTTTCATAGAAACAAAAAAAGAGGCCTTCATAAACCCAAAGGAATGCTAATAAGCAAAAAGCGACTTCAGGCACTCAACAAAGATATAGATGAGGCTGGGCCAATAAGCATTGAAGACCTAGTGGATGAAAAAAATAAAGCAAATGGTACTATTATTAAATTAACTATTGATTTTGAAAATTTAAACGACTAATATAAATGAAATTAATATGACAAAAAATAATTATTTATTGACTCATAAAGGAATGATTATTTTTTGCTATGTGTACCGATAGCTATTGGTACCGTATCACCTCCCGATAGTTTTGGGAAATAAATTATAAATATATGAAATATCTAGATTCCGTAATTATTGATGACGAAGAAAAATCAAGACAAACTTTAAGACAAATGCTTGGATTATTTTGTCCTGAAGTTCAGATTGTTGGTGAAGCAAAAGATGTCCAAACAGGATATGAGCTTTTATCAATTGTGAAACCAGAAATAGTATTTCTAGACATTCAGATGCCTGATGGTAATGGATTCGACCTTTTATCAAAATTAAAGGAGCGAAATTTCCATATTATTTTTACTACAGCCTACGATCAATATGCGCTAAAAGCCATAAAGTTCAGCGCATTAGACTATCTATTAAAACCTATTGATACTGATGAGCTGAAATCCGCTGTTGCAAAAGCTAGCAAACAAAAAAGTTCACAATCAAGGGAAATTGATAATCTAATAAGTAATTACGGACAAAAAAGTGAGGATCAAAAAATTATTCTCTCCACCTCCGAAGGTATGCATATAATAAAAGTCAAAAATATCATTCGCTGCCAAGCTGACGATTACTATACAAATTTCTATTTGAATGATGGCCGCAGAATAATGATTTCCAAAACACTCAAGGAAAATGAAGAACTGCTAAAAGATCATAATTTTATTCGACCACACCGTTCACACCTGATAAATATGGCCTATATAAAACGATACGTAAAGTCCGATGGTGGTTATATTGTTCTTTCAGAAGGCACAAAAGTTCCCGTCTCCAGAAGAAAGAAAGATGTAATTGTGAATTTTTTACAAGGGTTGTAATGCCCATTTTATAATAAAGAATAACCTATAATCCCGAAGGGATTAAACAAGAATAACCCTGTACGAAGTGCAGGGAAAAGAATAGCCCTATACGAAGTGCAGGGATATGAGATAAACAAACCAGAACCCCGAAGCGGGTTCAACAAAAATAAAAAACATGAGCACGTACACACAAATCCTTTATCAAATAGTCTTCGCAACAAAAAACCGTGAAATGACCATGGTAGAATCAGGGCAAGAAAGACTCTATAAATATATGTGGGGGATTCTTAAAAATCAAAATTGTCACCTCTATAGAATTGGCGGGGTTGAAGACCATATTCACATCGTTTCTCATATTCACCCAGCAATATCAGTTGCAAGTTTAGTGCAAAACATTAAACTTGGTGCTTCTGATTTAATTAGAAACGAAAATATTTTTCCAAATTTTAATGGCTGGCAAGAGGGATATGGTGCTTTTACATATTCTATATCTGCTAAGAATAATTTAATTGAATATGTGAAAAACCAAAAGAAACATCATGGGATAGTTAACTCAAAAGATGAATTAATTGGCTTATTAAAGGAGCATGAGATTGAATTCAATGAAAAATATTTGCTTTAATATGTTGAACCCCATTCGGGGTTCCCTTTGATATGAATTACGAATACCACAGGTTTCACCTGTGGCTATTCGTGTTAAACCACTTTGTGGTTTCTTTTATAAGATTGCACAAACAA
>JAOZKO010000120.1:1795-8045 GCA_029935325.1 Bacteroidales bacterium | reverse complement strand
GAATCTTTCAATATTGGGCTATCAAAATACCAACTATCTTTAAGTCCATCGGGGCAAACAACAATGCACTCATATTTATTTGCAAGAGTTTGCAAATCAGTAATACTATTCCATTGCTTATAATTTCCTCCATAACCGTGTAAAAGTATTACAACCGGATATTTATCCAAAGGAAACTCCTTGGATACGCTAGGCATAAAAACCCAAGATGTATCAGGGCTTGAAAGGTAAGTAGATTTTAGCACAAATTGCTTTTGAGCAGAAGATGATAATCCTAATAGAAGAAAAAGAAAAATACTTGATCCAAGGATTAATCCTTTAAGAAATATGATATTAAAGTTCTTTGTTCTTATCATTTATTTTGCACTTACTTTGTTCGACAAATAGTAAAACAGTCGAGGGAAGAATCGGCGGATATGAACCATTAATAATTCTTTGCCTCCAACCAATATCTCTTTCTTATGTTTTAAAATACCTTTAATAATAATTGGAGCAGCTTTTTCGGGGCTCATACTATTGGCTTGACCGTCATCCAAAACTCCGTGTTTCTTGCCATCCTGACTAATTGCATTATTGGAAATAGAAGTATTAATTCTTCCAGGAATAACTATACTTATTTTTATATTGTTCTTAACGTTTTCAGCTCTTATACTTTCGAAAAAACCATGTAAAGCTTGTTTCGATGCGCTATAAGT
Source organism: Bacteroidales bacterium (assembly GCA_029935325.1). Classification (GTDB taxonomy): domain Bacteria; phylum Bacteroidota; class Bacteroidia; order Bacteroidales; family UBA1556; genus UBA6267. Next base: position 7,350 of record JAOZKO010000120.1, on the reverse strand, counting down.
TGACCGTAATGGGAATCCAAATTTACCAACTACGCTGCTAACTGCAGCAATATGTCCGCTTTGCTGCTTTATCATAATTTTCAGTACAGCTTTAGTAAGTATTATAGCACCGAAGAAATTGGTTTCCATAATTTTTCTATCAACAGCAATATCTGTTTCTGAAGCAATTGTACGCTGACTTACTCCTCCATTATTGATAAGAAAATCAATTTTAGGGAATTTATTTAATGCAGTCTGTAAAAGCTCATCAACTTTTACTAGGTTTTCTAAGTCTAAAGGGATTATTAAATAATTGTCGGTACTAGTATTGCATTCTTCTGCAACAGCTATTAGTGCGTCTTCATTCCGAGATGATAGTATTACTTTTCCTTTGTTCTTTAGGATGTACTGAGCCATGCTTCTGCCAATTCCGGAGCTAGCACCAGTGATCCACCATACGGTATTTTCAATTCTACGCATTCGACAAATGTATCAGAATAATTTATATTCCAATATATGTAATTAATAAGTTATCAAACTATAATTGTGGAAGACTAAGGTCTTAGAAAAAGGTTGTTTGCTTATGGAGTCTGTTTAGACTTTACAAAAGTGAACCCCACCAGTAGAATGATCATAAATTGCCCCAGCAATATCAATTTCTCCTTTATCGTATAAGTCTTTAAGAACAGGGCTTTTGCTTTTTATTTCCTCAATAGAAAGCTCCACATTTACATATGCTACTTTATCAACAAACTCCAGATTCTTTGAAGTTCGGTCATAATCTTTAGGTGTTTTCACCTTTTCTATTGCTGGTTTAATATGTTTTAAAGCTGCTGTAAGATTTCCTAATTTTACATCATCGCAAGCGCCTTTAACAGCGCCACAAGATGTATGACCTAAAACCATAATTAGTTTAGAACCAGAAACAGCGCAGGCATATTCCATACTGCCTAATATATCTTCGTTAATGATATTTCCGGCAACCCGAGCAATAAATAAATCGCCAATTCCCTGATCAAATATTATTGAAGGATTAACGCGAGAATCCATGCACCCTAATACAATTGCAAAAGGATGTTGTGAGTCTATCGTCTTCCGAATATGCCAATGGTGGTCACGCTCAATCATTTCCTTAGCAGTAAATCTTTTATTGCCTTCAACTAAAAGCTCCATAGCAATAGCAGGACTCATATTTTGTAGAGTTTCGCCGGTTTTTACTTTGCCGTTTAAATTATTAATATCCTTCATAAATAATTAGTCTTATGTTTTTGCACTTCCTATTAAAAGTATTTCTCTAGCCAGTTTTCGCAAGTCTGAAAATCGTCAAAACAATCTTTTTGCTCCACAAGTTCTGGAATAATTCCAATCTTTTTAAACATATCTTTAGGTTGCCCGTAAATGCCAGTTATTACCACATTAATACCTTTTTGTTTCAGTTCAAGAATTGAGTCTTCCATAGCGTACAAACCGCTTTGGTCAACATATGGCACCTGATCCATTCTAATAATAACAACTTTGATATTTGGTTTAGATTCCATGATATTTTGGAAACTAGAGGTGAAGCCAAAGAATAACGGCCCTACAAAGTGTTTGATAAAAACCTTATCACCATTGGTTTCGGCGATGTTTGTTTCGTCATCCCATTGTTCTTCCTTTTGAAAATCACTTAGGGATTCTGTTTTACTTCTTTCTTCAATTAGCTTAGATGCTTTAATCATAAATAGAAGGGAGGCTAATACCATTCCTGCCGCTACAGCTACTAATAAGTCAACAAAAACAGTAAGTAAAAGAACGATTATCATTATTATTGTATCACTGCGTGGAACAGTTTTGATATGACTAAATCCTTTATAATCAATAATTCCAATTCCTACAGTAATAAGAATACCTGCCAGGACAGCATTTGGCACATGACCAACTAAAGTTCCTAAACCCAATAAGATAGTAGTAAGTAATAAGCCAGCCATTATACCTGAAAGTCTGTTTTTCCCTCCAGAATTAATATTAATAACAGTTCGCATGGTTGCACCTGCACCGGGTAGTCCACCAATCAAACCAGCTCCTATATTACCAATTCCTTGACCAATTAACTCACGATTACTATCATGCTTTTCTTTAGTCATATTATCAGCAACTACCGATGTCAGAAGAGAATCTATAGCACCAAGAGCGGCTAAGGTTGCAGAATATTCAAATATCTGAACCATAGTTCCAAAATCAGAGAATATTTTTAAGAAACTCAGATGTATTATAGGAAGTCCAGTTGGTAATGGTCCATCAGTATTTATTTTTGTAAATAAATCAGAAGGGATTAGGAAAAACGCTGCAATAGAAATTATAACCAATGCAATTAATGATGCTGGAATTTTCTTTGTGATTTTAGGGGTGACAAAAATAATAGCAATAGTAGCTAGGGCAATTCCTACGGAGTAGAAGTTTATAAATTCAGGAATCTCACGGATATTTTTAAGAGTGCCAAATGCTCCGCCTTCAGGAGCAGAAATGCCAAAGAAAGGAAAAAGCTGAGTAACGACTATGATTATTCCTATACCACTCATAAATCCTGATACTACAGGATAAGGAATGTATTTAATATATTTCCCAAGCTTTAATACGCCAAGCAATACTTGTAATATTCCTGCCAATACAAATGTGGCAATAATTATTGGTATCGCTTCATTTAGACTGCCAGCTTTATTAATTGCTTCAGTAATAAGTACCGCTGCCACAACTGTCATTGGTGCAGTTGGGCCGCTAATTTGAGTTTTTGTACCACCAAAAATAGCCGCTAAAATACCCAATGCAATTGCACCATACAGACCAGCAATAGCTCCTAATTCGGTTTGAGCACCGAAAGCTAAAGCTAGAGGTAAGGCAACTATTCCTGCCGTTATCCCGCCAAAAGCATCTCCTTTAATATTCGAGAAAAACCCTGATTTTGTATTCATGATTGTGTTTCTTTAGTATGCTTATAAGTTGCTAGATTAGATTAAAAAATTGTGACTAATTAGTATTGTTTTCTTTGCCATATAGCATATTTTGTACTATGTAAAGTGCAGACCCTGAAGGGGTCAAATAATAATAGCCATGGGTGAAGCCCATGGTTATTATTAATATTATCTAGGTGGTTTTGGCGTATATTTTTGCTAGTCGCTGAGTGATTTTCACTCCTTTTGAGTGAAAATTGTATCGAAGTGGAGCAAAAATTATGACAAAACATTGGCTATATATATAATCATTTTAGTCAGCTGCATTAGAATGTATTATAGTTATCAACCCAGACTGATTAGTAATAAATAAATCAAACCTTTGCTTTTGCAAATATAATGCTTTTGTTAACTTTAATACATAAAGCCAAATAGCCAAATAGGAATTTTATTTCCAAAACCTACTTCCAAATTGTCAGCCACAACAAATGAGTTATTTATTCCAGCTATTTGCCGAAAGTTTTTGCTTTTGCCACCAACTTCAAAGGTGTATTTATTATTAATATAAAAATCACCAGTTTTAGATGTTTGAACCAGATGTGATTTATAAAGTTGATTCATAAAGAATGTTTCTCGCATTGTGCCTTCAATATCTTTTTTGTTTGAATTGAGAGCATAAAGCAGTGAAGTATTATTCAAATATATTTTATCAGGCTTTGTTAGGTATCCAGATGTAGCCCCTTGCTGCTGAATCCCCTTTATTAGATTTGCCCTGTCTAATGCTGAAAGCAAACGCAGTAGCACGTCTCTACTTAGTCCAACTTTCCGACTTAATTCCGAAATATTTACTTTAAAAGGAACGCTATCTGCAAGTACCGCTACCAATTGTCTTAGTTTATAGGTAGTTTGATAATTTATATTTTCAATTATCTGCAAATCATTTTCTATAATTTTGTTTATCGTATTTGTGATTCTTTCATAATACTGACTTTTAACTTCTTTGAAAAAAGGATAAAGTCCCTCCTTTAAATAATCTTTAAATATGGGTATTATACTAATATCTTTGGTGATTTCTGTGGCTATTGCTTGATGGTTTTCAAGTATATCTTCTAGTGAATAAGCTCTAAAATTAGCTTTTCCAGACAATTGCAGATACTCTCGAAACGAAAGCTCATGCAGATTATATATAGCAGCCCTTCGGCTCAAATCTCCATCAGCTTTATGCAATTGTAATGCTGATGAGCCTGAGAAAACAATCTTTAAATCATCATATAAATCATAGAGGTTCTTTATTTCTATTGACCATTGAGGATAACGATGTACCTCATCTAAGAATAGTATTCTTCCTCCATTTAGGTAAAATTGTTCAGCAAAGTCGAAAAGTCGATTATTGATAAAGTAGAAACTATCGAGTGTAACATAAATAGCATTTGAAGAGTTGCCATATTCTTGCTTTAATCTCTGCAGCATTAATGTGGTTTTGCCCACTCCTCTAGAGCCTTTGATGCCAATAAGCCTGTCACCCCACTCAATTTCATCAAGCAGATACCTTTTGAAATTTAAGCTTATTTTGCCTACTTTTATTTGCGAATATTTTAATATCTCCTCCATAGTGTTGTTTTGATTCGGCAAATATAATATAAATTGTTGTATCTACAAAACATAAATACAAATATAGTGTTGTATGGAAACAACAAAAAGAAACAATCAATCTTCCATCCAAATCCCCCAAGCAGCTTCAGCTTGTTCCGTAAGCATTTCCATGCCGTTTTTAATTTCAGCATCCTGGGCGTCTGCTTTTTCAAGGAATTTTGTTGTTGTAGGATTATAAATCAAATCAAAGGCTAAATGAAAACGATCAATAGCTTCATAAGGAATATTGGGAAAATCATCCACTTTAGGCCACATACCAAGAGGTGTCGTATTTATTATCACTTTATGTTCTTCTATTAATGCTTTATTAATATCCTGCCATAGGATCTCATTTTTATCTCTAGTATTGCGAGCAATTACCTGATGATCAATCGACATTTGTTCCAAAGCATATATAACGGCCTTCGATGATCCGCCATTACCTAAAATAATAGCACTATGGTGTTGAGGTTCAATTAGTGGTAATATAGAAATCATAAAACCAATAACATCAGTATTAAAACCATGAAGTTTTCCGTTTATTATTTTCACACAATTGCAAGCTCCAATTTCTCTTACAACATCATCAACAACATCAAGATAAGGAATAATTGATTCTTTATAGGGGATAGTAATATTGAAACCTTGTAGATTTGGAGAGTTTGAAATCAGACCCCTAATATCTTCAATATTTTCTAATTCAAATAGTTGATAATTGCAATCGGTAATGCCTTCATTCTGAAATTTATCATTAAAATACTTAGCAGAAAAAGAATGCTGTAATGTTTTTCCAATTAATCCAAACTCTCTCATGATGTAATTTGTTTGTTTCTAAATACTTAAACCAGACAAGCTGGAATAAAATGAACACAGATAACGCTGATTAAACTGATTAACACAGATTTTAATAATATCTTTTTAATCGTAATAAATATCTTATCAGATAATCCACAGACATACTATAATTTGTTTGTTTCTAAATACTTAAACCAGACAAGCTGGAATAAAATGAACACA
>JAOZKO010000120.1:0-1695 GCA_029935325.1 Bacteroidales bacterium | reverse complement strand
TTAATAATATCTTTTTAATCGTAATAAATATCTTATCAGATAATCCACAGACATATTAGAGCAAAGGTATTGAAAAACTAAGAAGTTCAATATTCAAAGTTTCTTAACCTCAACCTTAACCTCTCCCGATAGCTATCGGGACTAAACCTCATCCCAGCCCAAAAGTGAAGGCTTCGCTCATTTGTTCAGCGGACATAGCGAAGGCTTCACGTGCCGTGCAAAACCTCTCCCGATAGCTATCGGGACTCAGCCTCTCCCGATAACTATCGGGACTAAACCTCCACGCTCTTCCCTCTACTTTCCATCCACCAAATACTAGCAATGCCAACTACAATAATAATAATTGAGACTACTAATTCAATATTTAATTCAGGAATAAAATAATCATAACCAACAACTTTTGCTTTATCGCCAAAGGTTTCTAATATTTCATCTTTCCATGGCCAAATTATCCCAAGGCTACCAAGGATAAATCCTGTAAGAATTCCAATGGTTTGGTCTTTAAACTTTTTGAATAGCCAAGAGAGTAAATGTGAGAAAGCGATTAGGCCTATAACTGCTCCAATTCCAACAGGAATAAGAATATCGATTCGCATATTGCTAATAGCATCAATTGCTACTAATTCATAATTTCCCATTAAAATTAATACATATGAGCCTGATAGTCCAGGGAGAATCATTGAGCAAATTGCTACAACTCCGCAGATTACCAAATACAAAAAGCTGTCATTTTCTGTAGCTGGTGTCATAAAAGTCATGGTAATTGCTAATGTTGCACCTACGGTAAAACTAATGATGGTGCTGATGCTCCATTTTTCGATGGTTTTGCCTACAAAATATATGGAAGCGAGTATTAATCCAAAGAAAAATGACCAAATATAAACAGGATAAAACTCAAATAAAAACTCAAATATTTTAGCAATAGCAACTATAGCTACACCAACGCCAAAGAAAAGAGCTATTACAAATTTCAAATCTGTATATATTGCAAACTCTTCAAACTTTCCTTTGAATATTAGCTTAATAGCCTTTAGATCAAAGGACTTGATAGCATTAATTAGCCTCTCAAAAATACCAGTAATCAATGCAATTGTTCCGCCAGAAACTCCTGGAATTACATTAGCAATTCCCATTGCCATGCCTTTAAGCATTATAGTTATATATTCTTTTATCATATTCAAAAATTTAAGCTGCAAAAATAGTTTTATTTTTCAAACTCAGTCATATGACTTTGAAAGATATTATTAAACGTATTAATTATACTGAATTTTGTATTTGTTTATTTAAATGAGAATCGTATTAAATAAAAACTAAATTTGTCACAAATATATATAGTTTAAAATATGAATGCTAAATCGCGTTTAGGAGCTTTAATTAGCTTAATATCTCTTTTCTTTATTTGGGGTTTTATTACCGTAATGAATGATATTCTGGTAAACACGTTTCAAGGAATATTCGATTTATCAGCAACACAGCGTTCTCTTGTGCAAATGTCGTTTTTTGGAGCATTTTTTATAGTATCGTTAATATATTTTTTAGTTATATCGCTTATAGGTAAATACCCAATAAACAAAATCGGCTACAATAACGGCATGATTATAAGCCTTGTAATTACAGGACTAGGCTGCCTGAGTTTCTATTTTGCGGCTATGTTAGCATCGTACTATGCGTTTTTAGGCTCGCTATTTATTCTTG
>JAOZKO010000119.1 GCA_029935325.1 Bacteroidales bacterium | reverse complement strand
AAGCTTTTTTCCCCTACCTTTGTCAAGCAAAAACCAAAACATCAATGAAAAGATTAGTATTCCTTTTTTCGGTTTTATTTATATTAGTTATCAGCTCTTGTGTGAAGTATGATGAGCCATACTTACTTGATGAAAATAAGTTTACTTATTATGTGCGTACTGATGCTGAGGCTATAGTGGTGATGTATCGCGAAGGTGGTGTGATGAAGTCTTTTACACTCGAAGATAAAGAATGGCATAAAACTATTCATGTAGAACAAGGCGAACAGATGTACCTAAAGCTGCTTGCTCTCAACGATTGTGAGGTGGAATTCTACTTTGGCCAAAGAGGAATAAAAAGAAAGATTTTGCCTCCATATATCCTTCAGCAATATCATGCTATCGAACTATGGTATACTGTAGATTAAGATTAGAGAGTTCCATATTTTATTATTCTATACTTATCCTTTTCCATATCATGATTCAATATATAAATTGGCCCACGAAATGACATTGGGCGAAATACTAATGGGTTGCAGGCGCTCATTCCTGCAATTTCTTCTTCTCCCAGTATTTTACAATCAGAATCCATGCTTACAAACTTTGTATTGCCCTTTTTAGAGTATGCTACTCCTAGGTTTTTTGCCTTATTGGAATTAAAAGCAAAAACGAATTTTGACCCATCAAAGGAATAACAAAATGACATATTTGTCCATGGAAAACCCCTTTGGTTTTTTGATATTATCTGCTCTCTAATGGACCCATTATGTTGGTGTTTTATAATTAGAATATCTCGATAATCATAAAAAGCATTATCCTGAAGGCTATAATATGGTGCATTGGTATTGCTTACTAAGTAATTAGTATAATTGCTAATTAACTCTCCAATAATATATACCGAGCCCAAAGAATCTATCTCCAAATTCTGGGCTGTAAAGGCACAAATCTCATGTGGATATTCTTTCCTGATAGTTGATATTGGTTGATACTTTTCAAAAATTGCCTCCGAGAAACTTGCTTTATTTAGCAACTGAAGCTTACCGTTTTGCAAGGTGGAAATAAAGTGCCCTTGGATTGTTGCAAAACCTAAATTGGAATAATAGCCTCCGATATATAATTTGTTTTGCTCAGAAAGCTTAATGCTAAAGCTTGTGATATATTTGCCTTCCATTAAAACGGGCAGGGTATTAACTGATGAGTCATTTCTTGAGAAGTGAATAATTGAGAATTTCTTTTTATAAATATATATTCCGCTAATACGCTTAAGTTCTGTATTTTCAGTAACTTTTAAGTATATCTCTCCATTATTATCAATTATTATTTGATCTGCAAAAGTTTGAATAGACCGTCCTCCAATACTAGTTTTATTTGAGTAAATATTATTGAAATCAGTATCAAAAATATTAACATTGATACTCAATAATCCTCCTTCTCCCGGATTATTTATTCTGGAAACCACCAATAGCTTTTTCTTATTTGGGGAAAGGCGAAGTGAATAAAATCCCGACTGGGGCTTGTCATTCTGGAATGTCTCTAAAATCTTTCTCCACTGGCTTTGTTCTCCATTTGTATTTTGGTATTGAATAAAAAGATAATCCTTCTGGTGCTTCTGATTCCAAAAGGCAGCAAATACTACTCTTCTGCCATCAATACGAAGTGAGCTAATAAATCGTAGTTGCTTATTCTTATACGTTGGAGCTATGGAAGATGAATTGAGTTTATTGGTCTTTTTACTCATATTCAGGAGTCCTAAATCCACCGTTTTCAAGCTGATAATACTTGTATTAAAATACATAAAGTAATTAGTATCGGCCTCACTTCCTTGATATATAATACTATTGCAATCGAAGCTTAGGTTTTTGGAATATTGTGGAGTTTGAGCATAAGCAGAAACGGCAAAGGAGATAAAAACAACAATATGTAGGATAATCTTTTTCATAGTTTTAGAATTTATATCCTGCTATAATTCCGTAACCAATGGTCATCTCGGCACCACTTATATCTTCATTTGATTTTAGGTTAAAATAAAATCTAGATTGTACTTCAAAATTAAGAAAGAATCGGGCTTTGTTTATTAGCCTTCTACCATATGATAGTCCCATAAAATTTGCCGAGAGGTACTCATCGCTATTACCATAATAGCAATAACCAAAATATGTATTTAGGATATTTTTTCTATTATGGTCTTTGGTTAGGCTTATTCCGGCCCATAATTCTCCACCAATATTTGATGGTAATATTTGCGAAAATGAGTATATATTTTGACCTCCATTACTAACGCTTGAATATACACTATTGGCAATTGCAATATTATTAGGGATAAACTTGCCAAAGCTATATGCACCACCAATATTTAGGGATAATAAGTCCCCTAATATATGCTCGTATTTTATTGCTATTGTAAGGTCTAATAATTGGGTGATATCAATGCTGATTTCGTTGTTGATTTCCGATAAACCACCATCATCAAAATAATAATCAAGGCTATCCTGGCTATTACCTAAACAGGGAATAATAGCAAGCATAAGAACAATTAATATCCTATTATTACTTATTCTTTTGAACATTTTTAAGGCTTAATAAGTTCATTGAGTTTATTCCTAGATTATGGATATCTTTTGACGAAAATCTTAGCACTTGGTCATAGTAGAGAATAATTACTGGTGCTTGGTCAATAATCATTTGGTCCATTCTGCGATACATTTGCTGTCTTATGCTATCATTGGTCTCTGCACGTGCATTCTCGTAAAGCAAGTCAAACTCTGCTGATTTGAAATGTGTATAATTTGCTCCAGCAGGAGAATGATTTGGGCTATAAAATAATGCTAGGTAATTCTCAGGATCAGCATAATCGGCTATCCATGAGCCTCTAAAGAATGGTATGCGAGCATTGGCTATCATTTGACGTAGCGATGCTGGTTGATGCATATCTATTTCTATGGCAATTCCCAATTTACCTAGCTCTTGCTGTATGTATTTGCAAATATCAAGGTAGGCTGAGGTAGTTGCTAATGTTATTTCTGGCAGACCAACTCCTTCAGGGTATCCTGCTTCAGCAAGAAGTTTAAGGGTTGAATCTGGAGAGAAAAAATAGCCTTGGGTTTCTCCATTTTCAAAACCGGGCATTCCCACTGGCACAAAACCATTATTACCAGCTACACCAATATTATTTCTTAAATAGCGCATCATCTTCTTACGGTCGAAACCATAATTTATAGCTCTGCGTATGCGCTTATCCAATAGTATATTATTCTTATTATCCTTCATTAGGAATCCTAAATATTCTGTATTCAAATAGGGAGTAGTCTGTAGGTTTATTGTTTCTTGGTATTTAGGATTTAAGCTTCCATCAGCTTGCAAAAGCTCATCTTTATAACTAGGGTCAATACCCGACATAAAATCGATATTCCCTTTTACAAACTCCAGAAAAACAGATTGCTTATCAATAATAAAACTTATTGCCACAGCATCAAGATAGGGTAGTGTATTGCCATTTTCCTTTTCAAAATATTTAGGGTTTTTCAGAAGCACAAGTTTCACTCCTTCTTTCCACATTTTGAAATAAAAAGGTCCTGTACCAATTGGCTTGCGACCAAAATCAGTGCCGTAGGCTTCTACAGCTTCATGAGGTATAACGGAGAAATATGGCATGCTCAGTCGCCCTAGAAAAGGAGAAAATGCTTCTTTTAACTCAATTATAAGAGTGGTATCATTTAAAGCTGAGATTTTGAAATTATTCAGCTCATCTTTAGCAACAACATTCTGTAGCCAAACAGCACCAGGACTAAGGGTTTTAGGGTTAAGTACGCGTTTAAGGCTATATTCCAAATCAGAAGCAATCATTCTACGGCCGATGCTATTGGGGAAAACCTCTGAATCATGAAAGAAAATATCACTGCGGATAATAAACTCATAGCTTTTCCCTTGCTCTGATATATTCCAAGACTTAGCTAAACAAGGCTTGATATGTAGGTTGTTATCTAATTGAACTACTCCATTGAAAATTTGATTGTCAGCCCAGATATTAGCTTGGTCGCGAGCAAAGGCAGGATCTAAGGAACTTATTCCAGCAGATTCGTTATATCGGAAAACAGTTTTCCCTTTAGGTGGTTTCATGCTGTTGCCACAGGACCATAGCAATAGAATTATGCTAGCTATAATTATTTTTGGAAATACTCTCATAATACAAAACCAATATTTACATTCAGTGAAACTAAAGTGGAAAAGAAGTTCTCGTAGCTAGTACTTTTGCTAAAGCTATTTTCATTGCCGTAACCAAAGATATCATCATATGTAATGGAGTATGTAACAGGGTTGCTTGTAGTTAGGCCTAGCTTAAAGCCATATGCAACAGAAAGAACATTATAGAATATCCTTTTACGACCAAAAAATATTGATACACCATAATTTGAATTACTAAGCTCACTTTCGCTATATGATGGTGCTGAATAGGGGTCTATGCCAGAGTTTATTGGTGTTTTATTATCATAAAAATCATTGGAATGATTTTGCATATAAAACAGCCTGAACCTTATAAAATCTCCTAATGGAGCAATGCCTGATGAATAAACATAAAAGTCGATACCAAAAGTATGTGTTTGTAGGTTAAAGCCAGAATATGTGAAATAATCATCAGATCGTTCTTTATAGTCGGAATAGGTGCTATTATATAAATAGCCAAATCCAAAGCTAATCTTTTTGTTTAAAACGAATTCTGCATTAGCACCATATTTAAGCCATGTTTTCTTCATAATAAAGGCAGAACCAGAGAAAGACCCTTCACCTGATATTACAATATGCTTGCCCATATAGCCTGGGTTTTGCGCACTTATATTTATAGTGCTTAAGACGTATATCCCAAATAGTACTAATGTAAATGCTCTTGTTCGCATAAAAATTAAATGTAATCTGTCAAAAATTATAATTTATATATGGCTGTTTTCTTGCTGACACTATTTATAATACAAATCCTATATTCACATCCAAAGAAATTAATGTTGAGAAAAAATTATCATATACTCCATACTCTTGCATAATGTTTGCACTGCTAGTATAGATATCAATTCCTCCATTAAAGATCGGATTTTTAACAACTAGCCCAAGCTTAAAACCATAAGCTACAGAAAGAAAATTATAAAAAATTCTCCTTCTTCCAAAGAATATTGATGCTCCAAAATTATCATAAGAATTGATTTTGGTTTCATAAGGATTGCAATTTTGTGTGTTTCCGTTGAAAGTTCTGTTTTCAAAAAAGTCTTCAGATTTATTGAACATATAGAAAGCTCTTAATCTAAAAAAATCACCTAAAGGGGCAATGCTTCCATCGAAATACTTATAATAATCGAGCCCTATAGTATGAGAAATAAGCTGAGCATTATTTTTAGAATAAGTATAGCATCCATAGTCAAATGTTTCGTAGGGGAATTTGGTTGAATTATAAAGATAACCTATACCTAAACTGGCACTTTTTCCAATCACAAATTCAACTGTGCCACCATATTTTATCCATGTTTTTTTCATTAGAAATATGGATCCAGAGAAAGTCCCTTCTGCTGATAAAATAATATGTTTGCCCATATAACCAGGACTTTGCGCATTAACTTGAAATGCTGAAAGCCCTATAACTATTAATATAAATAATAATTTCTTCATTATTACAACCTATTTAGTTCATATACAGTATTGTAATTCAAGCTATTGATAATATCTGGAGTGCTTTTTCCATGTACTCTATTCATATCGAAATATACTATTTTATAAGTTTCTAAATCTACGCAGTAAAAGAAATAGTTCAGGTTATTGTGACTACTAGCGGCAACACTTATAAAGTAAGGAGAGGCAGGCCACATCACTACTCCTCCAACTAGAACCCAAAATACATTCCCAGATGTTCGCTTTTCCTTTGTGTCTAAAACTCCCATAGTAGCTATATATCGCATATTGTATTTCTCTCTAATGTTTGTAAGGTAATTTGACTGCCATGGTATTATTCTGGATTCTCTATTGTTATAAGTTAGGTTCTCTAATTCTTCCAACCATGAGTTCATTAATGCTAAATCATTAAACTTATCAACCTCATCATAGTCAATATTCATAATATCTACAAGGCTTATTCTAATACCTTTTTTTGCCGCCATTGATTTAATGCTTTTTGTTACTCCTTTCTCTTTTTCTTCAAAATTATTAATTACAAGTGAGCCACTACTTACTTTAAAATATAGCGGATTAACTAAAACGATTCGAGAAATATTTAGTCTTTCTTGATCTTTATCTTCTTCTTCGTAATAATCTTCATCATCATTTTTATAAATAGCTTCCATTTCCTTAAAGTACTTTCTGAAATCATCACTAATGGATTCTGTAGAAAGGATATAAGGATAATTTAGTTTCTTTTTGGTTGATTTTTTAGTTTTAGAGTTAGATCCATAATACTCTTGATATTTCCTGTCGTAGCGTATTTTATCATACTTCGATAGGTTTTCATACTGCTCATCACTAAGAGTTACAAATGATGGTTTAGTGATGGTGTCACCAGTTAAAATACTATCGGTTTGCAAATTTATAATTGCTGGAGGGCTTATTTTATCATAAGTAAAACCTACTTTAGAAATCAATATTCGCATTGCATCATCCAATATATCCTTCATAAATACATCATTAGGGTATTCCATATGGTATTTCCAAAGTAGCTTTACGGCCAATAGCAATTGTGTTTTGGAGCCTGCTTTTCTGAAAAAGTAATTTACCCTTTGAGATTGACCCTCCATTTTTTTATAGGATTGTACCACATCATTCAAGCCTCCCTGCTTTTTGTGTGCAGCAACAGCATATACAGAATATGCTAGGGTCTTTTTTAAAAATTTATTTTTCGGATATTTTTTTAGTAGCAAATATGAATTATAGAATGATTTGCCATATTCTAAGTTACTCAGGTATAGGTTTGACATTTCAAAACGAGCTTCTTTTTGTAATTCTAAAAAATCTTTTTTGGAAACTATATATTTCTTTTTATTAGTATTTTCATATTGAGTAATTAGGCTAATTAAATGGTCTCTTCGCTTTTTTATATTTGGATGCGATGATTTTGTATCGTCATAATCATCTGGGTTAGAAATTAAATCCACTTCATCAAGTATATACTTACTGTCAAGCTTATAGTTTATATCATCAAAGAATGCTGTGTCGAGTTCAATTTCATCAAATGGAAGATTGGAGTAAAGTAATACATCATATAGTGTTAATGCTTCGTCAAAGCTATAATCTGATTTCGAAAATGCTTCCAGGAAACCCAGTGAATCAGCCATATACTCCTGAGTGTGTGAATATTGTGCTAGGCGGTTTTCTTTTTTATTCCTCGATAGAGTTTTATAATCCCCCCAATCTGAATTTGCTTTCTGGTTCTCAGAATATGTTCTTATGTTATGATGATATTTATAGTGAATCAATTCATGAGAAATAACAAATGCCAATTGAGCCTCGTTTTCAAGCTGGGCAATCAAACCTATATTTATAAATACGATGCCTTGCTCAGTTGTAAAAGCATTAACATAGGGTGATTTTACTATATAAAACCTGATATCATCTTTTATATCAGGATAAAACTGTAAAACATAATCTCCAACCTTATTTACGTAATCATTCATTGATGTGCCAAAAACTATTCTGCCACTTTTTAAAAGGTAGTCAACATAGTAATTAGTCATTGAGTTGAATTTTTTATGCTGCTTTGTGGATAAATCAGATCTGTTTTTTCTAATATCCTGATTTGCCTGCTCTATTTTATCAGAAGTTTTACGGATAAAATCACCGGGTATTTCGCCATCACACTGAATTGGATAATAATCGTTTTGAGCAAATATAATAAACGGAATAATAAGCGTAAGAATAAATGTAAACAGTTTTTTCATATTATAATCTTTGATTTAGAATAGGCAAATATATGAAAAATAGGTGTGCGTAATTACTAGAAATTAGGTACTACTCAGCAGGAATATAATGCTAAAGATAAAGAAGTTGCTACAGATTCACAGATTAAAGAAAATAATTAACAATGATTTTCACAGAAAAACAAACGTAGTTTGTTTGCATCTGTGTAAATTAATATATCAAAGAACAGTTTTATCTGTGAATCTGTGGCATATATAAGTAGTGCTTGCCAGAAAACGCCAATTTATTCACATCGTGTTTATTCTTATTGTGTT
>JAOZKO010000007.1:18782-24020 GCA_029935325.1 Bacteroidales bacterium | reverse complement strand
CAGATTGACAAATAGAGTCAGGTTGAGTCTGCCCCATAACAGTATTGGCACTAAATGACAATACTGCAATAAGAACTAAAGTAATAATTTTCATTTCTATCCAATAGACTTTATTACAATTATTTTTTCTTCTTCTTTTTCTCCCCTTCATCAATAACTTTCTGCTCTTCAGGGCTAATATATGGATCATCATTTTTGCCTCCAAAAACAGATACTTTAACATATCGCTTAGGGTTTAGTTTAATATCCTCCAATAGCTCATGAAGTTCGGTAGATGCAGCCTCAAGCTCAATATATAATGAATCATTATTAATCAGCTGCCCCATAGTACCTTCTCCACTATTAATTTTATCAACTATATCTTGGAAACCTGCAAGTGCATTATCCATTTTATCCATAGTAGCTTTTAGATCTACCTTTACTAATGAATCGCTTAAATCTGAAAAATTATTGATAATATTATCTATTTCCTTACCATTCTCATTTAAGTTATAAGTTATACTTTCCACATGGGCAAATATTCTATCTAAGCGAGTAGTTTGTCCACTAATAATGGTATCAAGTCCGTAAGATGAATGCTCTAAATTAACAATTGTGGTTTGAATTCTCTCGAAAGTATTAGCAAGATTTTTTTGAGTTTCTTTATTAAAAATATACTTAATTGCCACTAAAACAGAATCAAGTGAAGCCATCATATCCTCAGCCTTCAATTTAATTGGTAGCATTTGCATCGAAACTTCTTCTTGAATAGTGGTAGCAACGCTAGTTTGCAATGTATCACCTGTTTTTGCAAATGCTTCAGATTTTCTAAACTTTAGCTCAATAGAATTTACCCCTAGGAAATCACTCTTTATAACAGCTATAGAATTAGAAGGAATCTCAATATCACTTGTAAGTTTAATTCGCACTAGGATTCGGGCATTTGGATCATTGGGTAGAAAGTTTACATAAGAAACTTTTCCAATCTTCATTCCGTTTACAGTAACTGGATTGGCAACATTAAGCCCAGCTACCTTATCATAAACAAGAACAAATTGCCGTTCTTTGGCAAAAATATCATCTCCCTTTAGAAATGAAAATCCCCAATAAAAAGCAACAAGAGTAAAGCTTGCTACTATTCCTATAATAAATTCTTTTCTTATCTTCATAATCTTAGGTTTCTTGCTGACACTGATTTAGGTTTTGCAAAGGTAAATCAAAAAAAATAAACTGATTTTATACCGAATATTTACTTCAACATTGCCTCTGCCTCTGCCCTGCTTACTCTTTGTCCGTTGACAAAAGCAACCACAAAGGCATCCTTATACTTTCCAGCTCTAATAATCTTCTTTTGCTTGTCGGCATCCTTAAAACTCAGATGCTTCCCGCTTACGTATTTATATAATCCTTTTTGCTCGTATTGCCAAATATCGCTCACACCTTCAAAACTATTTTCAATATTCACTTTTGATGTTCTTGTGGCAAATTGTACTCCAAAATACACCTCTGTTTTTGTAGTATCAGAAGTAGCAACAGCAGCCTCTACAGCTATATTTACCTCTTCTTTTTCTTGAACTTTATTGGTATCAATTGGCACTTCAATCTTTATTGGAACTTCTATTACTTTCTCTCCTTCAATAGTATATTTATAATCTCTGAATGCGCGATAAATTGCTGATGCAATATAATCCTGACCTGCCTCTGACAATAGAAACTTCTCTTCTTCTGGATTAGACAAAAAACCTGTTTCGATAAGAATACTTGGCATCGTAGTATAAACCAGCACAAGAAAACCTGCTTCCTTTACTCCTCTATCAACCCTATTCACTCTGTTTTTAAATTGACTTTGCACAGCTTCGGCCAATCCCATACTTTGCTCTCGGTATGCACTTTGTATTAATGACAATGTAATATAAGATTCTGGAGAATTAGGATCAAAATTATTATAATTCTTACTGTAATCAGCTTCCAATAGAATTGAAGCATTCTCTTTTTTTGCCACTTCTAAATTCTTCGCACTTCTATGGGTTCCCATTATCCATGTTTCTGTTCCTATAGCTCTCGGCGAGGTCACCGAATTACAATGTATAGAAATAAATAAATCTGCTTTAGCTTTATTTGCAATTTCTGCTCTACGATATAGTTCCACAAAAACATCAGTACTTCGGGTATAAGTAACCTTCACATCTGATAGATTTTCGTTTATAAGTTTTCCAACTTTTAGCGCAATTGCCAATGCAATTTTCTTTTCTTGAGAATTTTTCCCAACAGTACCAGGGTCTTTTCCACCATGTCCTGCATCAATCACGACCTTGTCTATTTTTGAAAAATCCTGAGTATAAGCCTGATTTGTAAAGCTATATACAAATAGAATCAGTAGTATTATCGTTTTAATCACTCGCATATTTTCAATTTAATTTCTTCTCCATTAATAAAAGGTAATTATTAAACATTTATTGTGCAATAATTGTTCTTACAAACGTTTTCATACCATAAAGTTTTTATAGCTTTGATGCAGATTTGATAGTAGAATTCTACTTAACAAATTTAAACTGAACATAGTAATTAATTTTAATAGAGTATATAAATTGTTAACGAAATTATCAACAAGCATATTTTGTAAACGACTAGGAATAACTACTTTGGTGTTATTTTTAAGTTATTTTACCATTGGTCAGGACCTAACAAAGGATTCTTTGACCATTATGCATGATAGTATTCAAAACCAATTAACACATCCACAAAGCCACAACAATAAGAAAAATAATGTCAATCTTTTAACGGAAGCAATATATTTAGCTGATGATAGCATTAGAATGGATAAGGCAAATCAGAAAATATATTTATACCATAATGCCAAAGTTGATTATGATGGCGTAATTTTAGTTGCTGAATATATTGAATTAGATTTAAAGAAAAATACAGTTTATGCTATTGGCATTACTGATTCTACTGGAAAAGTTCAGGGGAATCCTGTATTCAAAGACCATGGTGACGAATATGAAGCAACCGTAATTAATTATAATTTCGAAACTAAGAAAGGGCTAATAAGTAATGTTACCAAAAACGAAGGTGATATTTATGTAAATATTAAGAAGGGTAAAAAAATGCCTGATAATATTACCTATGTTGAGTCTGGGCATTTTACAACTTGTAGTGCTGAACATCCACACTTTAGGGTTAGATTTAAAAAAGGAAAAATTATTCCCAACGATAAAATCGTAACTGGGCCTATCTATATGGAGATTGAAGATATTCCTATTCCACTTATTGTTCCTTTTGGTTTTATACCAAACAAAAAAGGCAGAAGTAATGGAATTCTATTTCCTACTTATGGATATACTGAAAACAGAGGATACAACTTAACTGATGGAGGATACTATTGGGGACTAGGGCCACATATGGATTTAGCTCTTCGTGGAGACATCTACTCTAGAGGCAGTTGGGGAATAAAAGCACTTTCACGCTATAATTTCCGCTATATAGGTAGTGGTAGCTTAGACCTGAAGTTTGCCCATAATAAATATGGCGAAACTGATACTTGGAATTATAATGAAGATGAGTCGTTCTTTATTACTTGGCAACACCGCCAAGATCCAAAGGCAAATCCATATAGTAGTTTTTCAGCTAATGTAAATTTTGGAAGTACAAACTACAATAAGCTAAACTCAACAAATAATCAGGATTATTTACGAAATACTTTTCACTCAAGTATTTCGTATAATGCTAGAATTGGTAATGGTTATAATTTTACTGCAAGTTTAAACCACAATCAAAACTCACAAACTGGAGTTATAAATATGACTCTACCACAAATGGCTTTTAGCACACCAAGGTATAATCCCTTTAAAAGAAAAAAAGCCGTAGGTCCAAAAAAATGGTATGAGAAGGTTTCCCTTTCCTATAAGATGGATGCTAAAAATAGTTTAACAACTGTTGATAGTTTATTTAACCAAACACAATTTGGGGATTTTGATAATGCTATACAGCATACGATTCCTATTAGTAGCACTGTTGGACTTGGGAATTTCACTTGGACTAATTCAATGAATTTCAAAGAAAGATGGTATTTTCAGTCCACTAACAAATACTGGGAGAATGACACTTCCTTTGTGGGAACTGATACAATTGCTCCGCACTTAGTAACTAATAGTGTTGAAGGATTTGAGGCCGTACATGAATTCAGTTATAGCTCTAGCCTTAACACTCGAATTTATGGTATGTTTATGTTTAAAAAAGGTCCATTGGTTGCTCTGCGGCATGTACTTACTCCAAATGTAAGCTTCAATTATAGACCTGATTTCGGTGCACCTCCATTCAATTATTATCAAGAATATGTAGATGATGATGGCGATATAATACGATATAGTATGTTTGAAGGCCAGATGTACGGAGCACCTCCAGATGGCAAAGCAGGTAGTATTGGACTTTCATTTGACAATAATGTAGAGATAAAAGTAAGATCTAGAAAAGATACCGTTACAGGAACTAAGAAAATTAAGCTTCTTGAAAGTTTAAGAATTGGAACCTCTTATAATCTTGCTGCAGAAGAATTTGCCTTGGCTCCATTAAGTGTTAGCGCTCGTACAACTCTATACAAAGGGCTGAGTATTAGATATGCAGGATATTGGGATTTTTATGGTGTAGATTCTATTGGCAAAAGAGTAAATGTTTATAATTGGAATATCCAAGACACAACATATAACCCATTGCGAAGAACAAAAAGCGATTGGAGTTTATCTTTCAATTATCAAATAGCATCAGGCTCAATAAATAAAAAAGGCAAGGATAAAGATAAGGATATAGATAAATACGAATCAGACAAAGGGACTAAGGAAGAATTAAAAGAGATAAATGATCACCCTGAGCGCTATGCTGATTTTAATAATGCTTGGTCGTTAAATCTAAATTACACTTTTAGATATACCAATGCTTTTAATGCCACTCAGATAAAATATGAAGATAAAATCGTGCAAACACTTGGTTTTAGAGGCAGTATTAATGTAACCCAAAAGTGGAAGGTTGGTGTTACTAGTGGTTGGGATTTTCAAGCAAATCAACTATCTTTTACTTCTGTTGATATATATCGAGACTTACATTGTTGGGAACTTATGTTTAACTGGATTCCAACTGGTTACCGAAAGAGTTATAATCTTACTATAAGAGTTAAATCTGCCATGCTACAAGATCTTAAATTAAATCGCAGACGTGATTGGAGAGATTATTAGATTAGGTGAAAAAGGCGAAAGGGAGAAGTTG
>JAOZKO010000007.1:0-18682 GCA_029935325.1 Bacteroidales bacterium | reverse complement strand
TCTTAAAACTTTGCGACCTTTGCGTGAAATAAAGCTTAAAGATAAAGAATTATAAATAGAAGAACAATAATTCACTATAAAATGACTAGTCAGCTAAAAGAAATAGCAAAAGAAATACGGAAGCACACTTTAATAAGCATTGCCACTGCAGGCTCTGGGCATACTGGTGGATCGTTGGGAATGGCAGACGTTTTTGCCGTATTATACTTTCATCAAATGCAGCATCGGCCATCAAACCCCACTTGGGAAAATCGAGACCGACTAATATTAAGTATTGGGCATATTACACCTGTGCATTATACAACTTTAGCTTTAGCAGGTTATTTTGATATTGATGAGTTGCTTTCACTACGAAAATTAGGAAGCAGACTACAAGGTCATCCCGGTCGTGATCACGGATTACCTGGCTTGGAACTTAGTGCTGGTTCACTAGGGCAAGGGCTTAGTGTTGCCGTTGGAATGGCATTGGCAGCAAAGCATCAAAACAAAAAACATCATATCTATTCTATTGTTGGCGATGGAGAACTACAAGAGGGCTCAATTTGGGAAGCAGCAATGAGTGCTGCTCACTATCAATTGGATAATTTAACCATAGTCGTTGACAGAAACGGCGTTCAAATAGATGGAAAAACAGAGGATGTAATGAGCCTTGAACCACTTAATGAAAAATGGAAAGCCTTTGGTTGGAATGTTTTGGAATGTGACGGAAATAATATTGATGAGCTGATAAATACCTTTGATATTGCCAAAAAACATCAGGGGAAACCTAGTGTAATAATTGCAAAAACATTAATGGGTAAAGGTATTGCTGAAATTGAAGGAGATTATAAGTGGCATGGTCGTGCTCCTAGTTTTGATGAATTAAACTCATGGAATATTAAATAATGGACAAAAATAATTACATAAACAGAGGAAATATATCTACCAAAATTGGTTTTGGAAAAGGAATAAAATCTGCCGCTGAGCAAAATCCTAGAGTAATAGGATTGGGAAGCGATATTACCTCTTCTGTTGGCATGAGCATTTTCGCTGAGGCATTTCCAAAAAGATTTTATTCATTAGGAATAGCAGAGCAAAATGCAGTTGGAATAGCAGCAGGAATGGCACTTAGTGGGCTAATACCCGTTTTCTCTACCTATGCTGTATTTGCCGCACTTCGGACTTTAGATCAAATCCGAATTTCGCTTTGCTATAATAATGTAAATGTAGTAATTGGTGGAGCTCATGCTGGAATTTCGGTAGGACCTGATGGTGCTACACACCAAGCACTGGAAGATATTGCCGTGCTAAGAGCAATTCCTAATATCACCATAATCTCAGCTTGCGATGCTACACAAACCGAAATTGCCACAAAAAAAGCCATAGCAAATATCTCAGGGCCCGTTTATATCCGTTTTGGTAGAGAGCCAATGCCTGATTTTAGTGACACTCAACAGAAATTTAAAATTGGTAAAGCACAAATAATGCGACCAGGAACTGATATTGCGATTATTGCAACAGGTAATCTGGTATGGGAGAGTCTTGAAGCAGCTAAAAAACTTTCAGAAAAAGGAATTGAAGCCAAGGTGATAAATATGCATACCATAAAACCTTTAGATGAGGAAGCAATTATTCAGGCTGCTAAGGAATGTGGTTGTATTATTAGTGCCGAAGAACATCAAATTACGGGAGGACTGGGAAGTGCTGTAGCAGAAGTAATTGTTAAAAACCACCCAATCCCTATGGATTTTGTGGGTATGCCCGACACTTTCGGAGAATCGGGAGAAGCCATGGAGCTTATGCATAAGTATGGCATGACTTCTGAGAGTATCTTTAACAAATCAATCAAACTAATTGCTAAAAAATCATGAGTAAAGCCATAACCAAAATCAAATTAACACCACTTCTTATATTCGGATTTATAGCTGCAATAACTCTATCTTTTTCATTTCAAAACATTATATTTACAAAGTCTGAATTAATGGGCAAAGTCACCGCATCAAAGCATATTAGCTTTGTGAAAATCGATAGCAAGCATACTCATAAAAGCAATATCTACCTACGAAAGCAAGCCTATGCTTCATTTACAAAAATGTATGATGCTGCGCAAAAGGAAGGACTATCATTAACAATTGTTTCTGCTTTTAGGAGCTTCTACCATCAAAAAAGTATTTGGGAATCAAAGTGGACAGGAAAAAGAAAAGTACATGGAAAGGATTTAAGCAAAAGCACTCCTGATATATACCAACGTGCCAAAATAATTTTACAATATTCATCTATGCCAGGCAGTTCGCGCCATCATTGGGGAACTGATATAGATATCTACAGTTTAGAAAATGAGAATTTTGAAAAAGGCATGGGGCTAAAAATATATAAGTGGCTAAATACTCATGCTTCAGAATATGGATTTTACCAAACCTATACTGCAAACCGACCATATGGCTATGAAGAGGAAAAATGGCATTGGAGTTATTTGCCAATTGCCAAACCAATGATTAAAGCTTTTATGGAACAGATCTCAATTAAAGATTTTCAAGGATTTCAAGGTTCACAAACTGCTGATTCTATGAAAATAATTGAGCATTATGTTATGGGAATTAATGGAGAGTGTTTGGTAAAGTAAGTTCGGAGTTGGGAGTTCGTAGTTCAGAGTCCGCTGGAAGCCTGTGATTTACCATCACTCCTCACCTCTTCTTTTATCATTTGAATTACTGAATTTTCCTCCATCGGTAAACTAAAAACTGGTGAAGTTAATCTAGAAATAAACCGTACTGTATATAGTTTTTCATTTTCTATATATGTTATTGTTGTTGGTGATAATTTCATTGAAAATAACGATTTTATACTCTTCACATTTTTATATGGAATTCGCACATCACCTTTGGGCAGTTCAATTATAATACCCTTTTCATTTTCACTGATTTTTTTATATTTCCATGGTTTAGACACCAAATAGACTAGCCACAGAAGGGATGTTGCAACAAATAAATAAGCAGACAAGGAAAAAGAAAAATCAGAAATTAAAACAACTACTGTAACGAAAGTCCAAAGAGCTAACATAGCTATTGGTAAAACCCATGCAAACCAGATTGTTGATAGTGAGGAAATCCTATTTTTACTCATTAATTCTTTAATTAATAATGATACATAATATCACCGCTAAATTACAAAAAAATAAAACATCTATAGTAAGTACTCCGTTAATGTTTTATATAAATCACACAGTCATGCGATTACAGCTTTATGCAATAATGTATAATAGTCAAAAAAATCAACCCTTTGCGCCTTGGCGTCTTTGCGAGAAACAAAAACTCAACGAAGTATTATATAGTAAGTCGGCAAAAAAAATATTTTATTAGGCATATACCCTGACAGGGTCCGGCCTTGGTAAATAAAAAAATCCTAAATCCAGTCTATAATCATACCATAGAAAAATCCCCCAAACAGCTTTCTTTTTGCGTACATTTGCCAAAATTAAATTAAACTATAGGATGGCGCAAAAACCAAGCATACCAAAGGGAACAAGAGATTTCTCACCACAAGAAATGGCAAAGAGAAATTATATTTTCGATACTATAAAGCAAGTATATCAACTATTTGGTTTTAGCCAAATTGAAACTCCTGCCATGGAGAATCTTTCAACACTTATGGGAAAATACGGTGAAGAAGGAGATAAACTGCTTTTCAAAATCCTTAATTCAGGTGATTTTCTTAAGAAAACAAATAGGGATGAATTAGCCCAAGTTGAGAGTTCTAAAATTAGTACTAAGATATCTGAAAAGGGTCTTCGCTATGACCTAACTGTTCCTTTTGCGCGTTATGTTGTGCAACATCGTAATGATATACAATTTCCTTTTAAGCGTTACCAAATTCAGTCTGTTTGGCGTGCCGACAGACCCCAAAAAGGTAGGTATAGAGAGTTCTTTCAGTGCGATGCCGATGTAATTGGCAGCAACTCACTAATGAATGAGGTGGAACTTTTACAGATTATTGACAGAGTTTTTACTGCACTTAATATTAAGGTCACCATTAAGATTAATAATAGAAAAATACTTGCAGGTATAGCTGATAGCATTGGACATCCTGAGCGATTGATTGACATTACTGTAGCCATGGATAAGATTGATAAAATTGGTCCAGAGGCTGTTTATACAGAAATGCGAGCGAAAGGTATTAGTGATGACGCAATAAATATGCTTGAACCTTTTATGAACCTTCAAGGGAATTCCACTAACCAGAAGCTAAACTGCTTACGCGAATTTGTTGGTGACTCAGCCATAGGAAACCAAGGGATGTTGGAAGTGGAAGAAATACTTGAGAGATTAAAAACTTTTAAACTAAATAATGAGGTTGAGTTGGACCTTACACTAGCCCGTGGATTAAGTTATTATACCGGTGCTATTATTGAGGTAGTAGCAAATGATGTAAAAATGGGAAGCATTTGTGGTGGTGGACGATACGATGACCTAACAGGAATATTTGGATTAAAAGACGTATCCGGAGTTGGAATAAGCTTTGGTGCTGATAGAATATATGATGTATTGAACGAGCTTGATATTTTTCCAAAATCATCGATCAAAGGAACTCAGGTTTTTATTCCTAACTTCGGTAAAGAAGAGGAGAAAGAAGCTCTGAAAATTCTGGAAGAACTTCGCAATAATGGAATTGCAGCAGAGCTATTTCCTAGTAATGCAAAAATGAAAAAGCAAATGACCTATGCTAATCATAATAATATTCCTTTTGTAATAATGGCAGGAAGCACTGAAATAGAAAGTGGCTTATTGACCCTTAAGAATATGGAAACTGGTGAACAAGCCTCCAAGAGTTTGAATGAGATTATTGAGATGATTGCTTAGGAGTTGGGAGTTCGGAGTTGGGAGTTTGGAGTTGGAGTTGGAAGTTGGGAGTTAAAGCAATAATTTCTAAAACAAATAGTTCTATTGTAGAATTCTGCAATATTGCAATTATAAATAGATTTATATCACATCAATAATTATGAGGAAATTATTCTTTTTTCTAATTTCATTTTCATTTTTATCCACATCTGCTCAAGTTGGCATTGAGCAATGGCGAGAGCATCTACCTTACGCTAAGACCATTGCAGTAAGCGAAGGAGATAATAATAGGATTTACTGTGCAACACCTTTTAGTGCATTTTACTATGACCAAAACGAAGATGTTATCACTCGAATGAGTACTATTAACGGCTTATCCGATGTGAATATATCTACTCTAGCCTACGACAAAACAACCAAATATTTAATCATTGCTTATGAAAATGCCAATATCGACTTGATATATAATGATAAGGTGATAAATATATCTGATATCAAGCGTAAGTCAATGGTTGGAAGTAAGCGAATTAATAAAATCCTTTTTCGCGATGAGCTGGTATATCTTAGTTGCGATTTTGGAATTGTGGTACTAAATCCAAAGCGCCAAGAGATTAAAGACACCTATTATATTGGACCTGATGGAAAAGCAATTGGAGTTCTTGATTTAGATTATGACGATAGTTTGTTTTATGCAGCTACTTCAGAAGGAATTTACACAGCAGATCTAAACTCTAGCAATTTAAGCAATTATGCCAACTGGTATAAAGATAATACTACTCCATTTCCTAATGCTTTCTACAACTGTATCAGCATTCACAATACTGGATTGTACACAAATATTCCAGGTGTGACATTCGATACAGACACTACCTACGTGAAAATAAATGGACAATGGACTCGTTTTGATGAGGTTACTAATCAACCAACATATCAAATAAAAACCTATGGCGATACATTAGTATTTGCTCAAGAATACAATTTTAAGTATTTCTATAATCAGATGTCAGAATCATTTTTAGCTTATACTTACGGAGAAAGCCAACCACAAGCACGAGATATTATTATAGATAAAAAGGGAGGATTTTGGATTGCTGACAAAATAGAATCTCTTGTTCATAGCTCAGTACAATGGAAATATAAATTTTACAAGCCCAGCGGTCCTGCCTATAAAAACGCTTATTCGATAACATCTAGCCAAGGACAAATTTGGGTAGCAGGAGGAGGAACTGAGAGCAATTGGGCTAATGCTTTTGCAAATAAAGGCTTTTACAGATTCCAAGATCAGCAATGGACTTCCTTTAATAATAGTAGCGACCCTGATGGTTACGATTCCATTGCAGATATAATGAAAGTAGTAGTAAATCCTGCAAATCCTAATGAAGTATTTATAGGAACTTGGGGACAAGGGATTATTCATATGCGAAATGATAAGGTGGTGAAAATTTACGATGACAAGAATAGCTCCTTATCTCAGGCAATTAATTACCCAGGTTTTGTGGGTGTTGCAGGATTGGCTTTCGATCAGAATAATTACCTTTGGGTAACAAATACCACTAATAGCAATTCATTAAGCTTTAGAAATCCCAATGGAAGTTGGCAGGCACTTAGTCTTTCGCCTTATATTACTGATAATGCAGTGGGTGATTTAGTAATTGATGATATGGGTCAAAAGTGGATAATTATCCCAAGAGGTTATGGTATAATTGTTTATTATGATAATAATACGCCTGAAAATCCTTCGGATGATTATAAAAAGAGAATACCTGGTGCTATAAATAATGGCAATCTACCAAGTACTGCTGTATATAGCTTAGCCAAGGACAAAGATGGTTATATATGGGTTGGAACAAATAAGGGAGTTGCTGTTTTTTATTCTCCAGGATTAGTATTTACAAGTGATAATTTTGATGCTCAGCAGATATATATTGAGCAAGAAGGAATATCCCAATACTTATTAGAATCTGAAATAGTAACAGCAATAGCTATTGATGGAGCCAATAGAAAATGGTTTGGAACTCGTAATGCAGGGATTTTCTTAATGTCGGAAGATGGCTCAAAGCAGATTTATCATTTTACACGCGAAAATAGCCCTCTATTGAATAATAATATTTATAGCATTGCTATTGATAGTAAAAGTGGAGAGGTTTTTATTGGTACTGAAAATGGCATTATTTCCTTTAGAAGTACTGCTACTGAAGGATTGGAATATCAGGAAGAAGAAATAACTATATTTCCAAATCCTGTGCGACCAAATTATAATGGCAAAATTGCAATTAAAGGCTTGGTAGAAAATGCCAATGTAAAAATTACTGATATGCAGGGCAATATGGTATATGAAACTACTGCACTTGGTGGACAGGCTATTTGGAATGGCAAGAACTTTAATGGCGATAGAGTTGCAACAGGTGTTTATTTAGTTTTTAGTACTGATGAAACTGGAGAGCAAACAATTACAGGTAAAATCATGTTTATCAAATAGACTTTAGAGTGATTAAAATTATATATAGTCGGGATTTAGTTTTTTTTTCATTTATCAAGGCAAATGCCTGTCATGGTCTTAAATACTGACAGGGTCTTACCTTAAAAAACATATTAAACTATGGACAATAAAAATAACAAAGTTAAATGGAAAAAAACAAATTTGCCTTACGATTTTAATTGTTATAATGTCTAATAAATCTAATAATACTAGCAAATTATTATGCTAACAAAGTATAAGCCATATATATTTCTATTTGTAATTGCCATTATAGCATATTGGCAAATTTCATTTTTCGCTTTTACTCTAAAATGGGATGTAATGGATGTGGTTTTTCCATTTCGTTATCACTTCTCAGAATGTATTCAAAGTGGATATTTCCCCTTTTGGGATCCATACCAACAAACAGGAACACCATTCTTTGCTGATTTACAAGTACCAACATATTATCCTGAATTAATAATCACCAGTCTGTTTTCAGGATATGGTGTTTATACTATGCACATACTATTTATTATCTACGTTTTTATCTCAAGCGTTGGTGCATATAAACTTTCATTCTTCCTCAACAATAACAAAACAGCATCACTCTTTGCTGCTATTGCATACTCATTATCAGGTTATTTTATTGGTCATGGGCAGCATTTCTTTTTGCTAGTGGGAGCAGCATGGATACCATTTGTAATTTTATATTATTTAAAGCTAAATCAAAATAAGAAATTAATTGATGTTTTGAAAACAGGGATATTCACTTTCCTAATGGTTTCAGGTTCTTACCAAGCACTTTCATTTGTTTTATTCTACTTCTTGCTAGCATTATTTGTTTATGCAATTACCAAAGAATTACGTAATAAAAACTATACTGCCCTATTCCAGATTATTAAAGTGAATACCTATTTGCTTTTTGTGGTAATAGTATTATCACTACCATTAATAATTGCAACTATTGAGGTTTTATCATCAGTCGAAAGGCTCGAAAGCGGATTAAGTATTCAGGAAGCATTTAATAATGAGCTTTCTATAAAAGCTATAATTTCGTTTATTCTACCTTTTGCCACAGTGAAAAACAGTGTATTATTTGGCAGCGATATTTCCATGCGGAATTTCTACTTTGGCATATTACCTCTAATTTTCTTTTTGTCAGCTTTGCTAAAAAAGAAGAGCACATTAGAGTATATTTTTCTTTTTATGGGTCTAATACTATTGGCTTCAACATTTGGTGATCACCTACCCGTTCGGGAGTTTTTGTTCAATCATATTCCATTAATGAATTTATTTAAATACGCACCTTTTATTAGTGTTTTTAGCCTTTTGACTTTTATTATTATTTCTTCAAATTATATTGCACAATTTCTAGAAAATTACGAAAGACATAGGAATAATGTCCTTATTTTTAGCTTTTTCATCCTTATAATTATACTTTTCTTTCTTGCTTTTTCAATCGCACAAAGTGATTTCTCTAGCATATCAATATTTTTCAATAATTACGATATAGGAATATTCCATGCCAATAGCAGTTATTACGAAAATATCTTCATCCAAAGCAGCTTTCAAATAATCATTTTATCCGCATTTATATATTTGATATTTAACTTCAAAAAAATCAAATATTCAAAATACTTAATACTATCACTTTTTGCAATTGAAATAATTGCATCTGCTCAGCTAAATATGCTCTATACTGTTGTAGATGCCGATCATCAGCCTTATAAAATAAAGAAGGATTTAGCTTTATACCCCAAAAAATTCCCAATACCTATTAATGGTAAAGTCATACTAAATAAGAAGCAACAATCTGCAAATTCTCCTTTCTGGAGGAATACATATATCTTCTCAAAACAAGTGACTTTTGATTCTTTCTCCTCTTTTAAACTCGATTCCTATGCAGTTTTAGAGGATGATTGTCCTAATCTAAGGTCAGCAGCTCTTAATAATCACCTCTGTTACTTCTCGCAAAATATATTTTCACTAAATCAATTTACAGATAGCAATATAGACCCACAAACGGACTCAAAATATTTATTTTTTAAGGACTCAATCTATCTTAAACTATCAAAGAATATCGTAAGTCATGATGATGCAGATGGTTATGAAATAAAGCAATTCTCGCCAAATAAAATAATTATTGAAACCAATACATTAAACGATCAATATTTCACTTTGCTGCAATCTAATTACAAAGGTTGGAAAGCGTATATTGATAATAGTAACACTCAAATTTACACCTCTAATTATAATTATAGAACTATTTTTCTACCAAAGGGAAAGCATACAATAGTATTTGAATATAAAAACAATACTATTTTAGTCACATATATTATCTCAAATATTTTATTTTTTATTAGCATCCTGATTCTTATAGGTCTTTGGCTGTTCTCAAAAACTGATTCCAAACTTATCTATATATCAATTCCGTTAATCCTTATAATTATAATAACAATACTGGTTTACATCAGAGTTACACATAAAAACACTCATGAAAGTACCCATGAGCAACTTGACAATAGGTGGCAAAAGAAGACTCCTATCACTCATTATAATGACCTATCTGAAACTGAAATATTAAATCAACAATTTGATAGCCTAAATGTATTTGCAGGAAAAAGAAGTATTTATATTACTCCTGAAACAGAATATTTTAGGATACTGAATATAAAAAACTCAAAAGCAGAATATAAAAATATCAGTATCCGTTTTAAAGCCATGATTAAAACAAAATCATACACTAGCATATATATAATTAGTCAAATAAAAAAAGACAAATCAGTAACGGGATGGCATTTAATAAAACTTGAAAAGCAAATTAAAGAATTAAATCAATGGAGTGAAGTTCAGTATTCTAGAAACTATTTTGACCTAAAACCAACTGATGAACTCAACCTATTTCTGTGGCTCCGCGACACCAATAGCTTTGTAATTGACAATCTAGAAGTTGACATCTATGATTTATAATAACAACATATATACTCAAGACTCTTCCTATGCTAAAAGTGGTCTCAAAAAAATATGTAATACATTAGAACAATAATTATATTTTTGAGCTATGCTTTTCAAAGAAATAGTAGGACATAAAGAACTAAAAAACAGGCTAATTAATACTGTATTAAAACAGCGAATTAGTCATGCGCAACTATTTTTAGGAGCTGAAGGAAGCGAAAAGCTTGCTTTAGCCATTGCTTACGCTCAATTTATATCTTGTTCCAATAAGCAGATTTACAATGACAATAGTGAGTTGCTTGCCGATTCGTGTGGCAATTGCCCTAGTTGTATTAAGTATCAAAAGTATGCACATCCCGACTTACATTTTATTTTCCCAGTAGCAACCACCAAGAGTGTTAGTTCAAAGCCAATGAGTTCACACTTTCTGCCAGAATGGCGAGAGGCATTAAGCCAAAGTAATTGCTACTTAACGCTAAATGAGTGGTATGCAAAAATCGGTATAGAAAATAAGCAAGGTCGTATTGGTGTGGATGATGCAAATCAAGTGATAAAGACTCTGGCATTAAGAGCATATGAGGGGGAATACAAAGTGATGATAATTTGGATGGTGGAGAAACTATATCATTCTGCAGCACCAAAACTTCTAAAAATCCTTGAGGAACCACCCCCCAAGACATTATTTATTTTATTGGCAGAAGATACTAATCTGATATTGAAAACCATTTTATCAAGAACACAATTAGTAAAACTACTCCCCCTACCTGATGAAGATGTGCGTGATTATCTGCACAAGAATTTTCAAGTATCGGAGGATAAAATAGATGCCATAGTTAATCTAGCTGATGGGAATTTCAAGAATGTATTTCCCATATTATCAAATGAAGTTGAAGAAAATCCATATTTTGATAGTTTTCGAGAAATGATGCTTTTATCATATCGTCGCGATTTTATAAATATGCGCAATAAGGCTGATAAATTATCAAAAATAGGCAGGGAGAATATTAAGCAATTATTACAATACGGAATGCGAATAGTTAGGATGTGCTTATATCAAGATTTAGGCAATACGGAATTGGTAAAATCAAGTGGCGCAGAATTAGAGTTCATACAAAAGTTTAGCCGCTTTGTGCATAAGGATAATGCTGAGCAAATTAATGAAATATTGAATGACGCATCATTTCATATTGCTAGGAATGTAAATCCTAAAATCACTCTAATGGATACTATGCTTAAGATTGCACTTATATTTACTAAGAAATAGCATAAACATTTAATAATGATATACGGTAAGAAAATAGCGGTTGTTTTGCCAGCATATAATGCTGAAAAGACACTAGAAACAACATATCACGAAATCCCATTCAATATTGTGGATGAAGTGATTTTGACCGATGACCGCAGCAGCGATAAAACTGTTGAAGAAGCTAATCGCATTGGAATAAAGCATATAATCCAGCACGATAAGAATATGGGTTATGGAGCAAATCAAAAGTCTTGCTATAATAAAGCTTTGGAACTCGGTGCTGATATTGTTGTAATGCTACATCCTGATTATCAATATACTCCAAAGCTAATTGAACCCATCTGTTATATAATTGCAAATGAAGTTTATCCGGTGGTAATTGGCTCACGTATATTGGGCAAAGGAGCTTTAAAAGGCGGTATGCCGAGATATAAATATATTGCCAATAGATTCCTTACGCTATTCCAGAATATAATGATGAATCAGAAACTTTCAGAATATCATTCAGGATATAGAGCCTTTTCAAAAGAAGTGCTTGAAAGCATCAATTACAACATAAATTCCGACGACTTTGTTTTTGATAACCAGATGCTAGCACAAATATTTTACTCAGGATATGAGATTGGAGAATTGACTTGTCCTACAAAGTACTTTGATGAAGCATCATCCATAAATTTTAGCAGAAGCGCAAAATATGGGATGGGAGTATTGAAAACTTCAATGCTGTATTTCTTTGCTAAAACAGGACTTGGTAAGGCTCGGATTTTTAGATAGATCTCATAATAAAGTAAGCCATTAGATTTGTCCTAAATTTATAGTTTAAATTAAACACAAATATATATCAAAATGAAGAATAGTCTGCTGTTAATTGCTATTTTCTGCTTTTCTATTGTCTCAACTTTCGCACAAGTTCCTTCTGGAAATTCCATTAATTGGTCAACTCCTATTGATGGATTCGTGACTGAGTTTTGTGGACAAAACAATAACTACATTATTATGCTGTATAAAATGAATGGGCTATATGACATGAAACCAGAAAGAGGACTCATTGTTCTTAACTCTTCTAATTACAAGGAAGTTAACCGCTCGAAAAAACCATATATTATTATTGATAATAAGAATTTTATCTATAGGTGGGGAACTGTTTTTGGTAACAAAGTGTACGCATATGTAACCGAATATGTAAAACAGGTTTCTAGTTCTATTGAGCCTTTGAAACAAAAATCGTATATCATTAGGCTTTCATTACCTAGCCTTAAAATAGAAGAAAAATGGTTGACAAATTTTTCAACAGAAATATACGATCAGCCTAATGGGTTATTCTACGATAAAAATATTAAAAATAATAAGCACATTGTCCAATTTCAAGTTTCACCAGATGAAAGCAAATTATTTATTTTTGGATTTGCAAAATCCAAAAATAACGAAAAAGCTATATATTCTATTTATACATATTACCATGATTACGAATTAGAGATAACTAATACTCCAATTGATTATGAAGTTTATCGTTTTATTCAAGATGATGTAATCGTTGATAATTTAAATAACCTTTTGATTCTTTTCCAAACTCAAGAAGAAGATTATATCATAGAAGGAGTTATAAATCCTGTAACAGGTACCATTTATGAATGGAAGCATGATTTTAACACTATTAACAAAAAGATGGTGCTTAAGGATAATAATATCTTAATAGCTGGAATTGGATACCAAGGCAATGTTTTCCTAATATATCAAACACTGTTTAACCCTAAAAAAATGTTTTTTGATGGAAAAACAACTGTTTTTGATATTAAATATGCCATGGAATATATTGATAAAAAAACAGTTACAGATTTAAAGAAAAATATTTCTAATCTTCCTTTTTTAAAATCCTCAATTGATGATATTAAGTTTACTGAAGATGGAAGTACAATTCTATATGGCGAACAATATAGAATGCAAAAACCTTTTAATGCTACATCAATGACTCACTCTACTGACTTTCTTTGGGTTGCATATATAAATTCTGATAACAATATTATTTCCCTTAAAACTATACCAAAAAAGCAAGAAGCTTTTTATGTTCCTACTATTGAAAAACCTATTTGGACATCGTATATTCCTGTAATTTCTCGTGGTGAGATATACTTTATTTTCCACGACCCAAAGAAAAATTTAAAAAAAGATTTACATAAGACTCTTAAACCTATGCATAAAATACGAGCGAAAAGCACAAGCATATGCCATGTTACCATAAATGGTAAGGCGACTCGTATGCAATGGATTGATAATAATAAAACTAACATATATATATCTCCTGTATGTTCGTTTACCGACAAAGATGGGAACTTAGTACTGGTTTCTACAGATAAAAAACAAATGCGACTAGGCAAGTTAATATTGGATTAGAAAGCTAGATTCGTGAGATTTTACCTGCTCGGAAAAGCCATATTTTCCGAAAGCCAAAGTAACATTTTCAATACCTAACTGCGTTGAGAGTTCGAACGAATGAGGCATTCAGGATTTGGTAAGGCTCGGATTTTTAGAAAATAAATGTAAAATAATTTGAAAATTTCAATGATTCAGGCTTTGATATTTTGATGTTTAAGAGAAGAAGAACAAACAAAAAACAACAAACAAAGAATACCATTAAATTGATTAAATTTGCGGCTCAAATATATCATAATATGATTTTACTTAAAAATGCAAATATTGTCAATGAAGGTCACATCTTTAAAGGTGCTATACTTATTGTTGGTGATAAAATTCAAAAGGTTTTTAAAGCTGATGAAAAACCCGATTTTGATACTGAAGAAATTGATTTAGAAGGCAAATATATTTTCCCAGGAATAATTGACGATCAAGTTCACTTTCGTGATCCAGGCCTTACTTATAAAGCTGATATACAAACTGAAAGCCGAGCAGCTATAGCAGGTGGAGTTACTTCGTATATGGATATGCCTAATAATATCCCTGCTATATTGACCCAAGAATTATTGGAAATAAAATATGCTGATGCTGCTACAAAATCAATGGCAAACTACAGCTTTTATATGGGAGCATCCAACGATAATTTGGAGGAAATATTAAAAACAAATCCTAAGAATGTATGTGGTATAAAAGTTTTTATGGGCTCATCAACTGGTAATATGTTGGTTGATAATCCGAAAACTTTGGAAGGAATTTTCTCAAAAGCGCCAATATTAGTTGCTACTCATTGCGAAGATGAAACTACAATTGTAGCAAATACAAAAGCTTATAAAGCTAAATATGGCGAAGATATGCCCATAAAATATCATCCTGAAATTCGCTCAGCAGAGGCTTGCTATTTATCTTCATCAATGGCGGTAAAACTAGCAAAAAAACATAATACTCGCTTACATGTTCTGCATCTTACAACAGCGAAGGAGATGTCATTATTCGACAATAGCATTCCTTTGAAGGAAAAAAAAATAACTGCAGAAGTATGTGTTCACCACTTGGTTTTTAATAATAGCGACTACGACAAATATGGAACACGTATTAAGTGGAATCCAGCGGTAAAAACTGAGAACGACCGCATTGCACTTATGCAAGCATTGAAGGATAATAAAATTGATGTGGTTGCCACAGATCATGCACCCCATACTTTGGAAGAAAAATCAAATGGATATTTTCAAGCACCATCAGGTGGTCCATTGGTGCAGCATTCATTAGTAAGTATGCTCGAATTTTACCATAAAGATATACTTAGTCTCGAAAAAATTGCTGAGAAAATGTGTCATGCTCCTGCTGATTGTTTTCAAGTAGAGAAAAGAGGTTATATCCGTGATGGGTACTTTGCTGATTTGGTAGTTGTAGATATTAATAATCCTTGGGTTGCTAATAAAGAAAATACATACTATAAGGTAGGCTGGTCGCCATTCGATGGCAAAGAGTTCAAATCTCAGGTATTAAAAACCTTTGTCAATGGGAAATTGGTTTTTGATGAAGGAAAATTTGATGAGGAATACCGAGGAATGAGGCTTGAGTTTGAGAGGTAGTTTTTGAGTTGGGAGTTAGGAGTTTGGAGTTAATAGACAATTTTTAGTAGAAAATATTTTTAAATATAGAATTTAATATGAACAAAAGAATATCAATAATAAGCATTTTAGTAGGAATTAGCTTTTTAGCTTTTTCGCAAATACCACCAAATTATTACGACAATGCAATTGGCCTACGTCAAGATGCTATGAAACTAGCTTTGCATAATATTATTAAGGGACATACTTCGGTAAGTTATGCATCTTTAAAGCATACTTACCATGAAATTACTGACAAAAAACCTAATGGTAAGGTATGGGATATGTATTCCGATATACCTGGTGGCACTCCTCCTTACGAATACAGCTTTATTTCTGCAGACCAATGTGGTAATTATGCCGTGGAAGGTGATTGTTATAATAGAGAGCACTCATTTCCACAGAGTTGGTTCAACTCTAATAGCCCAATGCAGAGTGATCTTTTCCACGTATATCCTACTGATGGCAAAGTAAATGGATGGAGATCTAGTTATCCTTTTGGAGAAGTAAGTAACCCAAGTGTGACTACGCAAAACGGAAGCAAAAAAGGTCCTAATACAACTTCGGGGTATTCTGGGATTGTATTTGAGCCAATCGATGCCTATAAAGGAGACTTTGCACGTACATATTTTTATATGGCTACACGCTATTATACTGAAGATGGAAGTTGGAGTAGCAACGATATGACCAATGGAGCAGAGCCTAAACCTTGGGCCTTAAATATGCTTTACCAATGGCATTTGCAAGATACAGTTAGTCAGAAAGAGATTGACAGAAATAATGCTGTTTATGGAATTCAGAACAATAGAAATCCATTTATCGACCATCCAGAATGGGTGGACTCAATTTGGTTTGATGATACAAGTATTGAGAAACTATCTGCTCTTTTTGATGTAAATATTTATCCCAATCCAGCAAATAATAAAGTAACTATTAATTTTAGTAGCTTTTTTCAGCAGAATTATTTAGTTGAGATTTATGATTTATCAGGTCGAAAATTAATATCAATTAAAGATGTTAAAGATAATATGGATATTGATATCCAAGGATTATCAAATGGATTATACCTTTTACATATTACTGCTGAAAATGGGATGTGTTCAAAAAATATTAAACTAATAAAACAATGACAAAGATTCGCTTAACCAAGGAATTTGAGTTTGAAATGGCACATTCATTATTGAATTATGATGGACTTTGCCAGCATATTCATGGGCATTCGTATAAATTAGCTGTGACAGTAATTGCTATACCAAATTGGGATAAAAACTCACCAAAGCGAGGAATGGTAATGGATTTTGGCGATTTAAAGCAAATAGTTAACAAACTAATTACCATACCTCTTGACCATGCTTTAGTGCTTAATAGCGAAACACCTAAGGAGTGGTACACTAATAATTCGCAACTCTTCGGAAGAATACACTTAGTTGATTACCAACCCACATGTGAAAATATGGTTATTGATTTTGCTGAGAAAATTATATCTGAATTACCTAATGGCATTGAACTATTTAGCGTAAAGCTGCACGAAACAGCAACTAGTTTTGCCGAGTGGTTTGCAAGTGACCAAATATAAAAATCTTCACAATTAATTATTAAATCCATATTATTATGACTAGTAATCCTAATGACATTAAAGCGAAGATAGCAGCGAAAGTAAAACCTTGGACAGGGAAGATTGAAATTATTGCAGCATTACTTATTCTTATTGGTGTTTCACTCAAATACTCAGGAATTGAGGGAATGGAATCCTTGATAATAATTGCATTTACTACACTGTCAATAATTTATTTTATTTCAGCATTCTATATATATGAGGAATTATTAACAAGCCCATTTGCTATGTTTGCAATTAAGCTTAATGGCTTAAGCTTATCAGTACTATCCTTGGGTATCTTGTTTGCCATTCAGCACTTCCATGGTAACGACATGATGTTAATAGTGGGTACATTAAATGTTTTTATCTCCTTACTACTATTACTTTTCACTATGAATTCTAATACAAAGTCAGACACTTTGAGAATTCCTACAACTATTAGAACTTTAATAATTGGTCTTTTAGGAGTTATATTCTTACTCAATGAATATGATTTTATTGACTTAATGTTATAAGTATCTAAAAGGAAACTATGGTAATAAAATCATATAGCATTATTAGCATTTCTCTAATTCTAATATTTTTCTACTCTTGTAAACCCGAATCAGTAGATAAATCTGATTTAGCAGATATTACTACCGATACTGTATTGATATCTCAAGTGGAAAAAACAATCTTTGACTCTATCGAATTAATCCCGCTACCTTATAAGGATACAATCTTTAACTCGCCAATAACGACTATTGATATCTCAGAATATGAAATCAGCAAACTACATCTCGAAACAATTGATTGTGATTCGATTTATGATTCCGTTCATATTTGTTTGGTTGGTAGAATTGATTTTTCCAAATCCTTTTATTCAATTATTGCAAACTATTCGCATGATAATTTTACTGATAATTACCTTATAAACTATAATGACAGTTTTGGCATTATTGACTTTATTCATATTTCAGGTGACGAATGGGCTGAGAGCAGCTCATGGACTAAGGCTTGGATTAATAGGGATAGTATTGTAACTGTCTTTACGGAATCGCTCTGTGAACCTATTTGTATTGAAAAGAAAATATATTCTATAAATGCAGATGGTAAATTTGTTATAATCAGAGTATCTAGTAGTTATGAATATTGAAAGCTTAGTGAATAAATATTCAAGATTTAAGAGTACGATTTAAGAGTTAAGAGGGGGCTTCATAGTGAATACTATAGGTGCTGAAGTCCTCCTTTGAAAAGGAGGTGGCCATTTTTTGAATAGATTTTATTGTATTAGAATAAGTGCTCTGAAAAATGGTCGGAGGATTGATTGAATTATTAAAAAATCAATCCCCCGCCTCGCAATTGCCTGCGCTACCCCCTTTTCTAAGTGGGACTTTCCGAGCTCTACCAATTTTCGTCAAGTTCTTAAATATTTAAGTTTTAAGAATAAAATTTAAGAGGGGCTCTGCTCCACGTGAATATTCTAAGAATTTGCGAAGTCCTCCTTGGAGAAGGAGGTGGCCATTTTTCCGAATAAGTTTTGTTAATTTGATTAAGTGCTCTGAAAAATGGTCGGAGGATTGATTGAATTATTAAAAAATCAATCCC
>JAOZKO010000118.1 GCA_029935325.1 Bacteroidales bacterium | reverse complement strand
TTTTCCCGGCAGCTCCTAATACTGTTACATTTTGTAATCTTTCTTCGTATTTCATACTATTTTGTGTTAGTTATATTATCTTTGGTTGAGGCAGTTCATGAACTGCCTTTTCGATTAATCAATCTTACAATTCATATTACCAATTAGGTTTTCTTTTTTCTAAGAAAGCAGTCATTCCTTCTTTGCCTTCGCTTCCTTCTCCGAAAAGAGAGCCAAAATGCTCTGCTTCGAAATCAGAACCACCTTGGAAGTCAGAATTCAATCCTTTATGAGTAACTTCTTTAACTTTCTGAACAGCCTTTGGTCCTTTATTGGCAATGTTCTTAGCAATTTTCATCACTTCTTCCATAAGCACTTCTGGCTCAAAAACTTTTTGAACTAATTTCAAACGCAATGCTTCATCAGCATTTATCATATCTGCTGTTAGCAAAAGATACATAGCATCAGCTTTACCAATTAAGCGAGCCATACGTTGTGTACCTGCATAACCAGGGATTAAACCAAGGTTAACTTCTGGCTGTCCAAATTTTGCTTTTGAGCTAGCAATACGAAAATCGCAACTCATTGCCAATTCACAACCACCACCAAGGGCAAAGCCATTAACAGCAGCTATTACAGGAAATGTCATTGACTCAATACGACTAAATGTTTCTTGACCATATTTAGAAAAGGCTTGCCCTTCTGCTTGGTCTTTACCAACCATTTCAGCTATATCAGCACCTGCAACAAATGCTTTTCCGTCACCTGTCAAAACCATTACACGAATATCGTCATTGGATTGGAGCTCATCGAGCAAGGAGTTCATTTCATCAAAAAATGCTGTATTCAAAGCATTCATGGCTTTTGGGCGACTGATGGTTACCAGCGCTACTCCTTCATTAATTTGAGTTTTTAAAATATCGTAGGACATAGAAAAAGAGTTTAAATCTGTCAATAAATAAAAATATCGCTTGTTTAATCCTGCTAATCAAAGAATTAGCATAATTAATTCAAGCCATATTAGGAAGCCCAAATATAGGTAAAATTTGCCAAATATTCTACTGAAAAACCTTAATAATTAAATAAAATTTACTAATCATTATTGAGCAAATTTACACATTGAAATTCTTAAGCGAAAATGTACTGATATATAGTCTAATCCATAAAATATTTATAATTTCAACAAGATAATATTTTGGCTATTCATATAAATATTTTACAATACCTATTGATGCTATATTGTTAATTACTAAACAGTATGGCTCAATAAAATAATTAATAATCATGTTCTCAAAATCAAAAATATTAACCGAATAGCAAACAATTGTTAATACTTTGGTAAATAAAAATACAATTCTTAGAAAAGTTAAAGGTTTTTTTCCTAATTTTGGTTAAAATTTTATAATCATGAAATTGAAACTCAATATTAACGCAATGCGATATTTTTACTCTCTATTAATCGGAATTTTATTGTTTAATCCTACTAATATTTTTAGTCAGACCGATGTGTCAGATGATACTGAAAGCATTAGTCAGGAGAAGTTTAACAATTGGAATATAACACTTAATGGTGGAGCAACTATTCTATGGGGAGACTTAAATGATGAGCCATCAAATCCTTTTGGAAATTATTTTAACGACCATCAAGGTTGGGGCTATGGGGTAATCGTTACACGAAGATTTGGCAATACTTTTTCTGCAAACTTGCAATATTTAGGCAGTAACCTTAAAGGATATCGAAGTACTTGGAGTAACGATAGTGCCGCTGATTTAAGCTTTGAAAGTAAGATTCATGATATATCATTAAATCTAGAAGTTGATATACTTAATCTAATTCTTGAAAGCAAAGAAAGACGTTGGTTTTCAGCATATTTAAAAGGTGGTGTAGGTTATGTTTTCTATTCACCAAGTGTATTTAAAACTTCGGATGGCACTCCAGTTTATTCAGGAAGTGGAGCTTCATTGGTAATCCCTTGGGGTTGGGGAGCTAAGGCTGATATCTCAAAACATTGGAGCATTAGATTTGAAAACACTTTCCACCATACATTTGTTGATGATGTAGAAGGGCATGGCACTATACATTCTGATGTAAATGACATCTACAGTTATACTTCTTTGGGGGTTACTTACAGAATTTACCAAAGTCCTAAGCAACCTAAACTTCCTAAAGAAGAAGACATTGAAGAAGTTGATACTACAGTAGCTGAAGTTGTAGAAGTAGAACCTCCATTTGAGCTAAGTATAGCTGCAAATATTCCTTCTACTTTGCATCCTTTCGACACTAGCGATGTTACTTTAAGAATTACCAAAGGTGATATTGATGGAAAAGCTAAATTACAGCAAACTATTCCTGAAGGCTTTAAAGTTAAAGAATTATTATCAGCAGGTGCTGTATTTGAGTACAAAAATCAGATTATGAGCTTTAGCTGGGAAGAACTTCCTGAAAAAGAAATTATAGAAATAACTTACCGATTAATTTCCTCTGATGCTAGCATCGGAACACATAGCATTCCTGGAATTATGTTTTATATTCAGGATGATGTGGATCAAATTCGACAGTTTAAGAAAACCCTGGAAATTAAAGCTACCGATGTTGTTGCTGAAACTAATCCTCAAGAAGAACCAACTCCTGAACCAGAAGTTGAACCAGCAGTTGTAGTACCAGTAGTAGTTGCGCCAAAGGAAAGTACTGATGGTAAATCATTAGTATATCGCGTACAAGTTTATGCTGTATATGGCGGAACAACAAGTTCTAAACTGTTGCAAAGCAGACTAAACCTTGATTATGAAGTGAAGCAAGATTACCAAGGAGATTATGCAAAATATACTTCTGGAGAATTTGCCACCTACGAAGAAGCTGCAGCATACAAGAAGAAGTTGAGGAATTCAACTGTTCCTGGAGCGTTTGTAGTAGGATTCTACGAAGGTGCTAGAACCAAAAACATTCAAGAGGCTATTGCTATCGAAAATGGTGGACAAGCAGCAACTAAGGCTTCAATTCCTATGGGAATTATTTACAGAGTTCAGGTTTTTGCAGCAGCAAAAAACATGAGTGTAGAAAGTGTAAAAAATCAAACAGGGGTAACTGATGATCTAGATAAAGTAACACATAACGGATTATTCAAATATGAAGTAGGTGCTTTTAAATCTTATTCCGATGCAAAAGCTGCTCTTCAAAGAGTTCGCGAAAGTGTTTCTGATGCTTTTATTGTTAAGTATCAGGATGGAAATAGAATTTAGATAGTTTTTTTTAAGAAAATACCTCAGACTTTAACATAAGGGGCTTTCTTACTGATATTACAAAAAAAGCTTGACTTTACAGTCGGGCTTTTTTTATACCTTTGCTTCACAATCAAATTACTATGAGAAAGAAAGAACGTTTTGAGAAGTTTATTGAGTACTTTTCGATTAATCAACCTATTGCCGAAACAGAACTAGATTTTGGAGACACATACCAATTGGTGGTTGCAGTAATACTATCAGCACAATGTACTGACAAAAGGGTAAATACTCTTACGCCGGATTTCTATAATGCATTCCCTAACCCAAAAGCACTAGCAGATGCTGAAGTAGAAGCAGTTTATGAATATATTAAAAGCTGCTCGTACCCAAATAATAAAGCCAAAAACCTAGTGGGAATGGCTAAAACACTTTTGGAACTATTTGATGGTGTTTTCCCTGATGATGTTGATGAGCTGCAAAAACTCCCTGGCGTTGGACGTAAGACAGCTAATGTTGTTGCATCTGTAGCCTTTAATAAACCTGCAATGGCTGTTGATACTCATGTTTTTAGAGTGTCTGAAAGAATTGGATTAACAACAAAGGCTAAAAACCCATTGGATTCAGAAATGCAGTTGATTAAGTATTTCCCTGAAGAAGTTATACCTACTGCTCATCATTGGCTGATTTTGCACGGAAGATATATTTGTTTGGCCCGCAAGCCTAAATGCGATAAATGCCCCATTACAGATATTTGCAAACACTTTGTAAGTGAAGAGAAAAAGGCT
Organism: Bacteroidales bacterium; assembly: GCA_029935325.1. Classification (GTDB taxonomy): domain Bacteria; phylum Bacteroidota; class Bacteroidia; order Bacteroidales; family UBA1556; genus UBA6267. The sequence continues at coordinate 4,340 of JAOZKO010000118.1, read as the reverse complement.
AAAAGCTTAAAGGCAAAAACAGTAAAAGTAAAAAGTAAAAAATAACGTTACTAATCAGTAGCATTTTAAAAGATATAATGCTGACTATCAATGTTATTTTTGTCACTATTATTGAATAAAAATCAATAATACCGCCAAAACTGATGACTTGTATCAATTTGCAGCCCAGAGCTAAAGCACTGGGCTACTGAATGTCAATCATTTAATCCGATTGAGTAGTAACAAAATAACAAACATTAAACAAATTCAAATACAATGAGATATCTATTAAATTCTTTTTTAGTATTGATAATAAGTATAGCTTTATTTCAAAGTGATGGGGGGAATAATTCCTATATTTCTGGCATAAAGAAATACCAAGAAGAAATGAATGCTGAGTTTAAAGATTCAACGTTCAGCCCTCTAACAAAGGAGGATATTGTTAACTTTAAGGCTCTAGATTTCTACCCTATTGATTCAAACTACTCTGTAGAGGCTGAATTAGTTTTAAATGATAGCACTAAAGAATTTGGAATGAAAACTACTACTGCTCGTTTGCCCATATATATAAAATATGGTGTTGCACATTTTAAGCTTCAGGGGCGTGATTTCAAAATAAATATTTATCAAAATGTAGCTCTATCGAAAAGAGATAAATATCAAGATTATCTGTTTATGTTGTTTACTGACAAAACTAGCGGCACAACATCCTATGCTGGAGGAAGGTATATTGATTTAAGAATACCAAAGGGAAATAAGATATTAATTGATTTCAATAAAGCCTATAATCCATATTGCGCATATAATCATAAGTACTCCTGTCCTATTCCACCTGAGGAGGATCATTTTGATATTGAGATTTTGGCTGGTGTTAAAGCATTTCATTAGAAAAACGGAGATTAGTATTTTAATGTGTATAAATAGTTTTCTCTTAAAATTAAAACTCATTTTTAATGCGAAAATGATATAATGCAAAAATATTTAAATATTTCATACCACTAATCGCTTGTAATTATGATACTTGTAATTTTTTTGTTTTATTTCTGTATTTAAGCATTTAATGGTAAAATAAATAACAAAAGACATTTTTGCTTCATTAAATTTATGATATTACAGTGTTTTCAAATCATAGAAACTAATTCCTTCCATGCCTTCTTTAATAATACTGATGATTCACAGTCTGGAGCAAACTCAATAATAGTTTTTTGCTCTATCATTGCATGGGTGAATTTTCTTGAGTAGGGAATTTTTGATAGGATTTTAATATCCTCAGTTTTACAATATTCCTCAATCATTTTAGTCATTTCAGGATTCAGATCCCATTTATTAACTATAACCACTGCTGGAATATCATATTTATCGAGCAATTGGATACTCCTTTTCAAATCATGCAATCCGCTTTGTGTAGGCTCTGAAATTAATAGAGCTATATCCACACCCGTTATAGTTGCAATAGCAGTATAACCTATACCCGGAGGACCATCAATTATCAGAAAATCCTTATTTTCAGCTTTGCCAATTTCCTGAGCATTGTCTCTAATAAGCGCTACTAATTTACCACTTAACTCCTCTCCTATTTCAAGCTGAGAATGAACCATTGGTCCAAATCGTGAGTCAGAAATAAAATAATCTCCAGCTTTTTTGTCAATCTTATTAATTGCGGAAACAGGGCATGCTTTGCGACATAAATCACAAGCCTCGCAAGAAAATTCTCTTACATAATATTGATTTCTAATGCGATCGATTGCATCAAACCTACAAAGATTGAAACAAAGCCCGCACCTAATGCAATCCTCTTGCTCTATACTTACCTTTGTTGCACCTTGAAAATCAAAAGTTTCTTTTATTTCAGGTTTAAAAATAAGGTGCAAATCAGCGGCAGCAACATCACAATCAGCAAAAACTGCATTATTAGTCAAGCTAGCAAAAGCCGATGTAATACTGGTTTTACCTGTACCTCCCTTCCCGCTTATGATTGCAATCTGCTTCATCGGTACATGCTTTTTTGAAGATAAATATCCTTGACTTTATCAAATAATTGAACAAATTCCTTACGCAGCTCATCATCCTCACGTACAAGCAATTTACCCTGCGAATACCATTTTGCATAATCCTTTTTAAAAGGAATTTCCATAAGCAATGTGATATCCTTTTCTTTCAGATATTCATGCACCTTATGGTACTCGCCATGAAAGCGATTGATTACTACAGCATAATCTTTTCGTAGATGATCAAGAGTGGCAATCATTAACTTCAAATCGTATAATCCAAATGGTGTTGGTTCCGAAACAACAACCACAAAATCAGCATCATAAATAGACTCTACAGTTGTATTAGACGTCCCTGGTGCCGAGTCAATTATTGAAATACTATTGGTGTCTTTGTGAGCTTTAGCTGCCTGAATAAGTGGAGTAGAAAATGGGCTTCCAATATTTAATCTTCCCTCTACAAACCTCGCTTGCTCCGTCTGAAAAACAGATATTTCGCCTAGGCTTTTCTTTTTCTCAGTAATAGCGCCATCATTACAAGAGTATATACATGCTCCACAAGATTTACATAAATCCTCTGTAACATCAATATAACTATTCTCCTTAACCATAAGTATAGCATCATACTCACAGTAGTAAACACATCTTCCACAAAAGGTACATTTATCGGAATCAAAAACCGGAATTCGAACTTCTAGCTGATGTTTCTCTGGCTCAACTTCAAAACCTCCACCAATAAATATATGCGCATTAGGCTCTTCCACATCGGTATCAATAAGCTCAACCGATACTTGCCCCTGCATACGTAATGCCTCAAACAAATTTGTTGCTATTGTTGTTTTTCCCGTACCTCCTTTTCCGCTTGCTATGGCTATTTTCATGGGGTTGTTTGTGCTGTGTGTTTTGTGTTAAGTGTTTTGTGTTTGTTGTTTGTTGTTTTGTGTTTGTTGTTTGTTGTTTTGTGTTTGTTGTTCTTTGTCCACCTTCGCTAAAGCTACGGTCGATAAATTTGTTGTTTTCTCAATACTGACAACTGAACACCGATCACCGATCACTGAACACTGAACACTGAACACTGAACACTGAACACTGAACACCGATCACTGTCAACTGAACACTAACAACTCTTAACAGCCTCCGCCGCAATTATTCATACCTGTTACTAGGCGATCATTAATATAATCATCAACAAGGTCATTAACACTTTTCTCCTGAGCACCAGTATGAACTCGGATATTATTTTGATTAAAAATATCGATTGCTTTCTGACCAATTCCACCGACTACCACATCATTTACACCTTTTCCTGCGAGAAAGCGAGGGTAAGTTCCAGGTTGGTGTTCTGGGGGATTATAAAGTGCTTCCTTAATGATTTTACCACCATCAATATCTACTACTACAAATTGTTCGCAGTGGCCAAAATGTAAACTTAATTTACCACCAGCCATTGGTATTGCTATTCTTTTTGTCATTTTAGTTTTGTTTTAAAAATTATAAATCTCTTATTAATACTTCGTTAATCTATTGTCTTACAAAGACGCGAAGGTTTATTTTATATTCTTATTCTCTATAAAGAGGAATTTTACATTTTGGACAGTCTATTTTGCGACAAGGCACTCCTCGCTTATGCGAAATAGTTAGCCCACATTTGTCACAAACGCAGAATGTCTCTGTATCACTCCCCTCATGTCTATGATAATTATACTTTGGTCGTTTATAGTCCTTTAGTTGATCGTTAATACTTTCAAAATTTGGAGATTGGCAATGAGGGCAAAACATATCATCAGCTTTTTCGCCTTCTTTCAGTTCAAAAACAGCTTTGCACTTATCGCATACAAACCAGTTGCCTTCCAGCTGCACATTACCGCCATCAATTTCAAACTGCATGGAAAGCACAAGGGCCTTACCTATTTTCTTTCTTGCAGAATCATAAATCCTAGTAAATGTTGGTCGAGAAACATCCATCAATTTAGCACCTTCGAGTTGAGTCAACATTTCAAAGTCCATCAGCCTAATAGCCTCATACTCTTCCATTAATAATACTACTTTTTCTTTTGATCGTAATTGACCTCCATAAGGCTTAAAACCTTTAATCAAAGGTGGGCGCTGCATTCTCCGATGTCGTACTGGTCGTGGCATAATTTGTATATTAAGGCCGCAAATATAATGAACATTTGTTCACAAAATTGGAAGAAAAATTGATTGTTTTATTTTATCTTTTTATACGTTTTTTTTGAGCTTCAGGCTTTATTTTCACTAGCTACATTGAACCTGTATTTCCTCTTATTAACTTATCTTATAAATCGTAGATTAATACTTCAGAAAAATATCTTTTTTGAAAATTTAATTCTATGCTGTCAATAGATTTATTAT
>JAOZKO010000413.1 GCA_029935325.1 Bacteroidales bacterium | reverse complement strand
ATCACTTAAATCAATTTCTTCATTTGTAATTAATTCAGAATATTCAAACGCAAGTATTTGGCAGCAAAGATTTAGTCTGCTCTCATTTATCATATTTAAAGATGGTTCAGCTCCGGGAGAAGCAATAAAAAGTATATCGCCATCATTATCTTTTTCTTCCATATAGGAATTGTATTTTACTTTGAAGCCGGCACTTAATAGAGTTTTATAAATTGATCTGGCGGCAAGTCCTTTTTCTCCATAAAGGAAACCTTGAAAGTTGAACATCACCAATGCATCTTGATGAGTAATTTCTTTAATTCTCATCATTGCTTCTTTCGTATAAAGATGTTGTGGTTGTACCTAAACATTTAAAACATCAATTATTACAATATCGTAAATCGTATTTGTTCTATTTATATAGTGTCTGCCATCGTCAATTATGATGTTGATATTTTCCGGAGTAAAAGCAAAATACTCTTCAGCAATGTAGGGCATACGTCCGTCAAGTTCTACAGCATCTACTTTAAATCCCATTCCCTTTAATTCCATAGCTAAATTACCTCCCGCCAATCCTATCAGTAAGGCTTTTGAATTTTCCGGTTTATTACTACATAAAGTGGCAAGGCGATGAATATATGTCCATTTGGAAAAAGGCATATACTTTTTTATCATTAAATTTTGTGGAATTCCATTAATAAGCAGAGCGCGTAACTCACTTCTATTCTCATCCAAGTAATCAATTACTGCAACCTGACCTAACATACCTTCGCTTTGATAAAGTATTTTAAAAGGTAATTCTGATTTATCTAATTCTTGAAAAAGGGTAGCGGTGCCGAGCAATCCGCCAGAAATAATCAAGACTATTACCATTGTGATATATTTTTTCATTAACGAATAATAAATCAGTGAACTACTAGCAAGAATTCCAGCAACCAACCAAATTGATTGTTTGATACCCCATTCAGGAAGTAAATAAAAACCCATTAACAAAGTCATCAGAATTCCGCCGGTAGTTGAAACTGCATATACTCTTCCCGCAGTTCTTCCAGCTTTATTAAATTCTTGTAATCCTAATTGAATAATAATAGGGGAAATCATTCCCATGCAGATAAGTGGGGGCATAAGAAAGAGAATGGATGAAATTAAGGAACCCATTCTGATACCAAAATCAGCAGTAGCCGGCATAATTGCTAAAGCTGTATATGGCATTAGGGCGGTGAGAACTGCCCCAATTATTAAAACTAATGGTGTGGATTTGTTACCTGAAAACCGGCTGGCCACACTTCCACCAAGAAAATATCCTATTGCAAGTCCACCGAGTGTAACTGATAAAACCGCAGCCCAAACATAAAGCGTAGTACCAAAAAATGGAGAGATTATTTTTACTCCGGCAAGTTCGATGCCCATTACAGCAGCACCTTCAGCAAATGCAATAAAATAGATAATCTTTTCAGCGAAGGATTTATTCATTCTTAATCAATAATATTAGAATAGCACTTAAAGCTGATTAAATTGGTTCGATTGAAACATAACCACCGTATAATTGATCTGTCCCTTTGGTTGTAAATGAGACAGCAACAATAAGATAATTAGTATCAGTGGATGAGATAGCAGATGCAAAAGTAACAGTGCCACCTGAGGTGGTAATTGTGGCGCTTCCTAAATAATCATCATTTCCTGATACCTCTAAATTACTTGTTGTAGTAATATCACCTTCGAAGACGTAAAAACTCTCAGATGTACTTGTTCCGTATATTTTAACTGAAGTAGCTTTATAACCTGTTGGAAGAGCTACGAAAGCTACTAAATATGAACTATTCTCACTTGTGGTCATAGAATAACTATCATCATCAGCATCATCATCATAAAGAGATAATGCAGTTTTATCACCCTTTCCTCCACCTAATGTTCCAACAAAATCATTTGGTAATAGTTTAATTCGACTAGTGCTACCTAACCAGTTACTAGCGGATGTCACCCATGCTGTGCCCGAGTAAACATAGAATTTATTAAGAGTTATATCAAAAACAAGTAGACCAGCAGTAAGTGGTGAAATGGCTTCTCGTTCTGCAGTTGTCATTTTAGGTGCTAAAAATCCTTTTGACGTAGATTGAAGTTCAAAAACAGCTGAATCGTGAATTGTTGCTGGCGTACCGTCAGAGACAACAACTTGAGCAGACAAGCTCAATGCAATAGCAAAGAAAAAAACACTTAGATATGTTTTCATTGTAAAGGCCTTCCTATTAAAATTTTAACACATTACTAAAGTATAGAAGTATACTAAAATATACAAGGGGTATGTTTTAGTATATTTCTTTCATTATATTAATATAATAGTTATTTTATTTTTTAGTAGAAATGGTTAATAAAACCAAAGTTTCTTAAGGGGAAATACTTTAATGTTTAGAACTAAAAATATTTTTGTTTTGTTTATATCTATTAACTTTACTTTACTAGCTCAGGGTATTACCATTAGTAGTGGCGCTACTATTGTTGGGGGATCCGGATATATTTCATT
>JAOZKO010000117.1 GCA_029935325.1 Bacteroidales bacterium | reverse complement strand
AATTCAAAATAAGGTGTTAAATAATTTCCCATACCCAATGCGGCATAGTTAGAATATAGCTTGCTTAATGGCTCACCTATTAATCTAGCTGGCTTTATTGGAGAAACCTTAAATGGCGTTTCAAGTTTCTTTTCTTCAATATCATAATTAAATTCGGGAACTTTATATAAAGTATCCTTCAATGAAGGAGAAGATGTAACTTTCTGTGCATCATCCACTGATGGTGTAAAAGTACCTTGAATAATTACCACACTTTGCCCTGGTTGAGCAAAGGCAATTGCTCCCCAAAGGATAAATATTATTAATAATGACGGCTTATATAAATTCATATGTTTAATATTTTTAAATTGTGAAACACCCTCCCTATTTAGGTTGGCAACACCCTCTATTTCCTCTCCGTGTATGTTTGAAAATTCTATTTCTGGGTGGTTCATAATATTATATTTTAAAATCAATAATTAATAAGATTAGTAAAGATCCTCTTCTTCAACAGTTTCTTCTTCAAACTGAAAATCATCATCGGTGATAAATAAACTATTATCATTACCCAAGTCAATGGTTACCTCAGTATTATCATCCCCGTTCTTATTAACTTCACTTAATTTATTTACAACTTTTAGCTTATCCTTAGCTTGCTGTAAGAGTTTTTCGTCTCCATTATAATTATCAACAATACTTGCCAAAGTAGCCTTTGCTTGATGTAGATTATCAGTTTTAACAAAAATATCAGCAGACAAAATCAATGCCTTAACAACCCAATATTCATAGGATGGCTCTTGCTGAACAACCACATAGGCTATCGACTCTGCAGTATCATAAAGCTCTCGTTCATAAGCTATAAAAGCTAGATTATATTTAGCTTCTGTAGATTCTAATGAGGATGGCATATTCGACAAATCCAATAAAACTGGCTCTGCTTTATCCCAATTCTCCTTCATCATATAAACTCTAGATTGATAAATCTTAGCTTCCCTTTCTAGTTTTTCATCAATATTTTCAAGATTCAGAACCAAATCAGATGAGACCAAAACACTATCATAAGATTCAGTATACCAATCGCAGCGCATCATTCCAATGGTAGCATTAAAATTATTTTCTTTTGATTCTGAAAACTCTCTAAGCATCACAAATGCGGGTCTTGCTGCAGCATAATCCTTAAATATTTTATAATTGATATTGCTAATATACTGAATTGACTTTTCTGTATATTTCGAAACCGCCTGATCAACAATGTACTGGTAATCTTTTAATGCATCTACATACTTCTCCAATTTACGCTCACTCTCTGCTCTATAGAAATGTGCATTATTAATAAAATATCCTGTTGGGAAACGATCAATATAATGACTAAAAGCGGCAACGGCCTCTTCACTATTATTCTTAATATAGGCATTTTCAGCAATGGTATAATTAGCTGAATCTTGTACACTAACACGTATAGTCACTCCGTGTTTCTCAACCCAAACAAAGAAAATATCAACATTTCCTTGATCTGTATAAATATCCTGCAAAGTACTAAGGGCTTCATTTGATTCATTAGAACCTTTATAGTCAGCATATACTTTCTTAAGAATTTTTATTGCCTCATCTGGTCTTTGGCTACTATTATACAAATAGCCTAAATTAAGTTTAGCCTTTTTTACAAAATTTGTTTGAGGTGAATAAGCCTCAATAATATGTAAGTAATGAGTCTCTGCTTTATTGAAATCTTTTAATACCTGATAATAGGTCTGAGCTAGCTCATACTCAGCATTACCAGCATATGTTGATTTAGGATAATCATTTATTAGTTTAGCAAAAGTAGCAGCTTTCAATTCAAAATTACTTAATGGACCAAGCGCTACAGCTTTCTTATATAAAGCATAATCTACATCTCGCTTGCCTATACTTATACCATTATCGTAACTCTCAACTGCAAGCTTAAACTCACTTTGAATAAAATAGCTATCCCCTATCCTATTGTATGCATCATTTGCCAACACAGATTGCTTATCCTTAATGTTTAAAATGAAAATTCTAAACTCCTTATTTGCCTCCTCATATTTTTTCATATGAAAATACGAATAACCTAAATTATAATACGCTTCATTATAATTTGCCTCAGAGAAAGCTCCTGGAGAAATCAAGAAAGCTTTATAGGAACTTATACTTGCATTATAAATTCCCAATCGATAATACGACTCTGATTTCCAATATAATGACTTTGCTAGATATGCTTTGTCTTTATTTATTTTAATAGACCTATCAAAGAAATCAATTGCTTTCTGGAAGTCACTCTTCTTAAAAAACTGAACTCCGTTGGAATACAATATTCGTTGATATGCCAACATAAGCTCAGGAGTTTTGTCTTGAATCTTTTCAATACTCTCAAGTGCTTGAGCATAATTATTTGTCGATAAATACATTCGAGTAAGGTAGGTCATTGCTTCTTTGCGATGTTCCGACTGAGGATACTCATTAACATATTTCTCAAATGCTTTTACTGCCTGATTGTAAGGGTTATAATCAAGTTCATAACTTAGCTTTGCAAAATTATATAATGCATCAGCGGTCACATCTGCATCAATATTTATTTTATAAGCATACTGAAACGAATTCAAAGCATAGTTCTTTTTGCCAGTTTTAATATAGCATATTGCTAAATGATAGTTAGCAGTTTGTGCCATTTCATCATCGCCTTGGCTTACACCTTCGAAGTAAGGTATTGCTTCTTTATACTCCTCCATGCTATAATACGCATACGCCATTTGGTATTGATTGGCAGCACTTATGGACTTAGGAGTTGACTTATAATATCGCTCTAAATAAGGAATAGATTGCTCATACTTACCTGTTCTATAGTATGCTTCACCAATAAGTCGAGCTATTTCAGGCTGACGCTTAGGGGTAGAGCTTTCCAATAGTTTTGGTGCAATTTCAAGAAGTTCATTATACTTCTTCTGCATATAATAAATATGCGTGACATAATATGGAATAACGGGTTTAAAAGCTGTATTATCTTTCAAGGATAGAAATCCCTTTAATGCTGTTTCATAGTTCTTTTCAATATATGCAATATGTGAATAATAATACATTGCTGGCGGTTGATACTTTCCTTCTTTGTTTATTATTTCAAAGAAATTCTTTTTAGCTAAAGCAATACTATCTCTTTTAAAATACGCATAGCCCCTTTTGAAATAGAATTCTATTTGCTCTTCCTTTGTAAGATCATAAACATCAACTTTATGAAAGGACTGCAACGAACGCTTATAACCTTTCTTTCGATATTGAAATACTCCTAACTGAAAATAAATATGCTTAATATGCATACTTTCAGGATGCTTATTGATAAATTGCAGAAGCAATAATTCTGCATCATCATTAAACAGCTCCACTGCACATAAAGCCTTATAATATTCAGCATTTATTCTCATGATTGAGTATGGATCACTGACTAAATCAATAGACTTTTGAAACAAATTTTGAGAAGGCCCATATTGCTGTTTATTGTATAGGGCTAGTGCGCTTTGATAAAACTCGCTAGGTTGATCATAAATTGCTGTTTTTTGGGCATAGCCACTAAAACCAACAAAAAAGATAAACATGCTGAATACCAGTATCTTTAAATTGAAAAATTTCATATTGTACAACATTATTTTACATTTTAAAATTAACTACAATAAAGTGATGGATATATTGCTAATAACAAACTTTTCAACATTGAAATTTTAAGAACTTCGACGCAATTCTTAAAGAAAAAATGAATCAAAATTTGGCGCTTTTTCACCATTAGCATTTGCCTAGTTGTTTGTCATAAGCTAAACTTTAAATAGTGAAATAAAAGATAAAGAAATATTATCTCTAAATATAACCGATAATGAAACGCAATTGCATAGCTAAAAATTGTATTTTTGCCAATTAGTATATCACAAACTAGTACTTATTACATATGAATCACCACATTAAATTGCTAATTGTTTTTGTATTAATAACTTTTCAGTCTTTTGCAGGTATTGTTCCTGAAAATATAGCTAGAACTGTTGCCAAAAACTTTTTTAATGCTCAATATTCAAGTTTAAAAGGAATTGAAATTAAGAATCTTAGCATAGACAATACCATAATAACTAGTTACCACAATCAAGTAGTTTACTATATCTTTAATTTTAAGGATTATGGTTTTGTTCAAGTAGCTGCTGATGATGCAGCCTATCCAATTTTAGCCTATAATTTAAGCAAGCAAATAAATAATGAAACTAGTGCAGCAAATTATAATGCTTGGATGGAAATGTATAAAAAACAAATTGAGGCTATCAGAATACAAAAACTAGAACCAAGTTCTGAAATTTATACTCTTTGGAATCAATTAAAAAATAATCAGAGTTCAAAAATTGTTGGCGGAAAATCCATTGATCCTTTACTTCTTAGTACGTGGAATCAAGGTAGTTTATATAATGCTCAATGCCCTGAAGACGTTGACGGACCAGGTGGTAGAGTTTATGCTGGCTGTGTAGCTATTGCCATGGCTCAAATAATGTATTATTATAGATATCCTCAGCAAGGTGTTGGCAGTTATTCCTATTATCATTATACTTATGGAAATCAGTCTGCTAATTTCGGAGGTACAAACTACCAATGGAATTCCATGACAAATCAAATGCCTCAAGGGGGAAATCATGAAATTGCTCAATTGCTTTATCAGCTAGGGGTAAGTGTTGATATGGATTATAGTGCTTCTGGTTCTGGGGCATATTCTGGCACTGCTGCTGCTTCTTTAAGAAGTTACTTTAAATACCAATCTAGTTTAAGCCTTAAACACAAAAGCAATTACTCCTATAGCCAATGGGTAAGCATGATTACATCTAGCATTGATGCTGGTATTCCTCTTTATTATCATGGTTACGGTGCTACTGGTGGACATGCTTTTAATCTTGACGGATACCAAGGCAGTGATCACTTTCATTTTAATTGGGGCTGGGGCGGTAGTTATGATGGGTATTTCTATCTTAATGCGTTAAACCCAGGAACAAGTAATTTCAATAATGGACAAGGTGCAATATTTGATATCTACCCTTCTAATTCATATCCATATTCGTGTGGTACAAATAATCAACTAACCGAAGAAATTGGAACATTGACAGATGGTAGCGGTCCAAATACATATGATAATAACCTACAGTGCAGCTGGTTAATTCAGCCAAACATATTAATTGATTATATAAAGCTAAGTTTCGACAGGTTTGACTTAGCAAATGATGATACTTTATTTATCTATGATGGCAACAGCAATAATGATTCCTTATTAGCTGCCTTAACAGGAGGACAAATACCATCTAATATCAACTCTACTGGTGGAAAAGTTTTTATAGAGTTGATAACCAATTCAGCATTAAAAGCCCAAGGTTTTGCAATTTCGTATAAGTCCTATTTACCTATTTACTGTAGCGGAACAGCTCTTTATACTGACTCTACTGCAAGCTTTAAAGATGGCTCGGATACAAATAATTACAATAATTCAACTATTTGTAAATGCTTTATTGACCCTAGCAATGGATATCCCATCAGGCTTTTCTTTGATAGTTTTGATACTGAGTACGGAAATGATTATGTTAAAATATATGACCCTATGCCAACACCTTCAGTTCTTTTGGCTAGCTATTCGGGGCAAAGCATACCGCCTTCTGTTGTATCCCCAAGTGGTAAGATGATGGTGATTTTTACTTCCAATACTAGCACTAATTACTTAGGATGGGAAGCACACTACATCACAGGGCCAAGTGTAGGAATAAAGGATAGTGAATCAAAAAGCAACTACAAAGTATATCCTAACCCTGCTAAAGACATTATCTATATTCAGCCTATGGATAATAATAGTAATAATCCCATTCAAGTTATCTTATTTAACTCCAATGGAAAATCAATAAAAGAATTAGAACTAAATAGCAATCAAAGTGGAATTTCACTTTCCACAAAAGAATTTAATAATGGAATATACTATTTGCGTATAATTGATAACAAAAGTACTATTACAAAGAAAATTGCGATAATAAATTAAACTAATTAAGTTCTCAATATTAAACAGCTTTTCTAATATTGAGAAAGCCATTGTCATCATCTTAATGGCAATTACCTGTAATTCAGCATTATCTCTATTTACACATATATTAGCACACTTATTGATAGGCACGCAATCACTTAAATTAGAATTTTTAATTAACAAACTAAATATATTTACATGGAAAATCTAGACAAATACCTAGACATTATTAAAACAATGTTAGTAGAGTATGGCCCTAAAGTTATAGGAGCAATAGTCGTATTATTTATTGGTTTAAAGATCGTTAATAGCGCATCTAAAGCTATAACTAAGTTAATGAATAAACGAAAACTTGATGCCTCATTAATCCCATTTTTATCAGGAATGACAGGCATGGTAATGAAAGCGCTTCTTTTCATAAGTGTTATGAGCATGATAGGAATTGAAATGACTTCCTTTATTGCTATTCTAGGTGCGGCAGGACTTGCTATTGGTATGGCATTATCAGGTACACTCCAGAACTTTGCTGGAGGAGTAATGATACTAATTTTCAAACCTTATACTGTAGGCGATTTTATTGAAGCCCAAGGATATATGGGAGTAATTAAAGAAATTCAAATTTTCAATACTATCATCACTACTGTAGATAATAGAAGAGTAATTATTCCTAATGGTGGATTATCTACCTCATCAATGATTAATTATTCATCAGAGTCTACACGAAGAGTTGATTTTTCTTTCGGTATTGGGTATAGTGACGATATTGATAAAGCAAGAGATATTATCATGGCAGAAATTGCTAAGTTTTCATTTGTATTAAAGGATCCAGCACCATTTGTTGGTGTAGGCGAACTTGCTGATAGCTCAGTAAACCTAACCACAAGAGTTTGGGTGAATGCTGCTGATTATTGGGATCTACATTTCGGTTTATTAGAAAATGTAAAGAAGGCATTTGATGCAAATGGAGTGAGTATTCCATTTCCTCAAACAGATGTACACTTATTTCAAGAGAAGTAAAAATTCAAAAAGTATAATGATGAAAAGTATAATCGTATTATTTGTATCACTTATAATGGTGGTACAAATACAAGCACAAAGTGATACATCATATTGGGATAATGGCGGAAGCATTGGCATTAATGGTAGCCAATCAAGCTTTCATAATTGGTCTAAAGGTGGTGAAAATCAGATTGCAGGAACAGCCTCTATAACATTATTTGCTAAATACCTAAAGGATAAACATGCTTGGGATAATTTATTATTAGCAGATCTTGGTTTTTCAAAACAAGGTTATCAAGACTATAGAAAATCTGAAGACAGGATTGAATTCAACACTAAATATGGACATAAAGCTAATGACAATTGGTTTTTCGCAACACTATTTAATATTAAATCTCAGTTTACTAGTGGCTATGACTATCCTGATGACACTACAAAAACATATACATCAAATTTCTTTGCTCCAGCATATATTAAAATTGGACTTGGTATGGATTATAAGCCAAATGGTGATTTATCTATTTTCTTATCTCCTGCTACTGCAAAATGGACCATTGTAAATGATCAGTTACTAGCGGATAATGGAAAGTTTGGATTAACCCCAGCCATACGTGATACTTCTGGTAATATTATTACTCCAGCGAGTAAAATCCGCACTGAAGTGGGAGCGCTAGTACGCCTAACTTATAGCAAAGATATTTGGACCAATGTTAACTTTGGAACCATTCTAGAACTTTATTCTGACTACCTCTCAAGTCCACAAAATATTGATGTGGATTGGCAGTTTGTATTTACATTTAAGGTCAATGAATTTCTGAATGCACAATTCAAAGGGCATTTGATTTATGATGATGATGTAATGATTGATGTGGATAGTAATGGCGATGGAGTTTATGATAGCCAAGGACCTAGAACTCAGTTTAACGAAGCACTTTCTTTAGGTTTAGTTTATAAACTTTAAAAAGATATAATAATTTACTACTAAATGCTGCTCACAAAATGTGAGCAGCATTTTTTTTTGCTTGTAAAATGTCTTCAACAATTTGCATCTCCTCTACCAAGCTGACTAACTTATGTTTATAATAATATATATTTATTATTAAGAAAATAATTGTATTATTGTAGCAAATAATAATGCTATTAATATGAATCAAAAAGTAAAGACAATTTTCCTCTTAAGGCATGGTAAATCTGCTTGGGATCAACCTGCATTAGGTGATATTAAGCGCGAGCTTCTTCCCAAGGGAATTCAACGTACCGAAAGGATAACACAATATCTTAGGGAAATAAATATTAAAATTGATAAAGTAATTTCAA
>JAOZKO010000116.1 GCA_029935325.1 Bacteroidales bacterium | reverse complement strand
TTATGGAACAACAAACTTTTTACTATGACAACAAAATCGTGAGGATGTTTGGTGGAGTCACCATTCTTTGGGGAATTGTTGGAGTGCTTGTGGGACTAATCATTGCTTTGCAATTGGCTTTTCCTGTAATGAACTTTAATCTCCCTTGGTTAACATTTGGTCGTTTACGTCCACTTCATACCAACGCGATTATTTTTGCCTTCGTAGGTAATGGAATCTTTACCGCTGTATATTACAGCATGCAACGTCTTTTAAAAACAAGGATGTTTAGTGATTTATTAGGTAGAATTCATTTTTGGGGATGGCAGCTTATTATTGTAGCAGCCGCTGTGAGTTTGCCATTAGGCTTTACTCAAGGTAAAGAATATGCTGAATTAGCATGGCCAATTGATATTGCAGTTGCTCTTGTTTGGGTTGTATTTGGAATAAATATGCTCGGAACAGTTGCTAGGCGTCGTGTACGTCATATCTATGTTGCAATCTGGTTCTATATTTCTACATTTATCACCATTGCAGTACTTTGGATAGTAAATAACCTAAGTATTCCGTTTGGTTGGATGGAGAGTTATTCCGTTTATGCTGGAGTACAAGATGCATTAGTACAATGGTGGTATGGTCATAATGCTGTTGCATTTTTCCTTACTACTCCTATGTTAGGGCTGATGTATTACTTCTTACCAAAAGCAGCAAACAGACCTGTTTATTCATATAAATTATCAATTATCCACTTTTGGGCATTGATATTCTTATACATTTGGGCTGGGCCTCACCATCTATTATATCAAGCATTACCAGCTTGGGCACAAAGCATGGGAGTTGTATTCTCAGTAATGCTATTGATGCCATCATGGGGTGGCATGGTAAACGGACTACTTACTTTACGTGGAGCATGGGATCGTGTTCGCGATAGTGCTGTACTTAAATTCTATGTAGTTGGTGTTACCGCTTATGGTATGTCAACTTTTGAAGGTCCAATGCTTTCTCTTAAAAGTGTAAATGCTATTAGTCACTTTACTGACTGGACTATTGCTCACGTACATATTGGTGCAATGGGTTGGAATGGCTTTATGATTTTCGGTATGATATACTGGTTGTGGCCACGTCTATTTAATACTAAACTTAAGTCTGAAAAACTAGCAAATGCTCACTTCTGGGTTGGTACTTTAGGTATGATTCTTTATGCTGTACCATTGTATTGGGCTGCTATTACTCAAGTTTTGATGTGGAATGAGTTTACTGCTGAAGGAACATTAGCATATCCTAACTTTATGGAAACTGTAACAGAAATACTTCCAATGTATTATGCACGTGCATTAGGTGGTTTACTATATTTAATTGGATTCTTAATCTTTATTTATAATGTTGCAGCAACTGCTGCTTCAGGCAAATTAGTTGCCGAAGAAGAAGCCTCAGCTCCTGCTCTTGAGCCAATGTCTGGCAAGCGTCAAGCTGGAGAATCACCACATCGTTGGGTAGAAAGAAGATGGGTTGCATTTTCAATATGGGCATTTGTAGCTATTGCAATTGGTACAATTATCGAAATTGTTCCAGGTCTTATGGTAAAATCAAATGTACCTACTATAGAAAGTGTAAAACCATATACACCTCTAGAATTAGCTGGTCGTGATATTTATGTTCGTGAAGGATGTTATACTTGCCACTCACAGCAAATTAGACCATTCCGTGCTGAAACAGAACGCTATGGAGAATATTCTAAAGCTGGTGAATTTGTTTATGACCATCCTTACCAATGGGGTTCTCGTCGTATGGGTCCAGATTTGGCTCGTGAGGGTGTAAAAACAGGTCCAATATACAAATCAAATACTTGGCATTATAAGCATATGCTGAAGCCTCAAGCTTTAGTACCTTCTTCTTTAATGCCTGCATATCCTTGGCTAATCTCTGATCAAATTGATTTAGAAGTTATGCCTGCCAAAATTAGAGCAATGCAAACTTTAGGAGTTCCATATCCAGACGGCTATGCTGATCAAGCAGTAGCTGATATGGATAAGCAAGGGCAAGAAATTGCTGACGACCTAAAGAGTAACGGTGTTGATGTAGAAGCTGATCGTGAAATTATTGCAATGATTGCTTATCTACAGCGATTAGGTGTGGATATTACAAAATCAGAAAAATAAATATTAATAATGTGGGGTCTTAGGGCTCCACATTACAATTTTTTTTAATATGAAATTAGCAATTTATTATTTAAACAAAGTCGGAATAGCAGGTGATCTGCAATCATTTGTATCACTGTTTTTCTTCTTGCTATTTGCATTTATACTTTATATTATTCTCACAGGGAATAAAAAAGAATATGAATCTTATGGCGACTTCCCTTTAGAGGATGGCAGTTTAGACAATGCTAGTTCACAAAATAAAACACAATAATTATGGCAACAGAAGAACAATACGATAAGGAAACTATTGACAGTAAGTTGATGATTGACCATGACTATGATGGAATCAAAGAACTTGATAATCCACCACCGGCATGGCTAATGATTATATTCTATGCTACCATTGTATGGTCAGTATTTTATGTATTCTATTATCATATATATTATGATGACTCAGATTTACCTGATGATTTGAAAATATATGGTGAACAAGTAAGTGACTATAATGAATCAGTGGAGGAAGCAATAGCAAAAATGCCAGTATCAACATTTGATGAAACTAGCATTGAACTATTGATGGATGAAGCTAGTCTAACTGAAGGCCTAACTTTATATGCAACAAAGACCTGCGATGTATGTCATGGAGCATCAAATATAGGCCCTAACTTAAATGATAATCATTGGATAAATGGTATAACTCCTGAAGAAGTTTTTAAAACTATTAAATATGGAATTCCTGAAAAAGGAATGACTGCTTTCAAAACTCAGATGACGGATTTGCAAATTCACCAAGTAACAAGTCATATTCTGACCACGCTAAAAGGTGCTGAGTCTACAAATACAAAAGGACCTGAAGGTGAAAAACATGAATAGAAATTTCAGATAAAATAAAATTATAAATCAGCTCCGATAGTATCGGAGCTGATTTTCTTTTTTATAAAAAGACATGGAAGAACAAAACATAAATGAAGTAAAAAAACATAGGGAGCATATTGCACATGATCCTAATTACAAAGATATCTCGTATCGGGATAGGATATCTACCGTAACAAAAGAAGGAAAGAGAAACTACCTTCACCCAAAAATTCCAAAAGGAATATTTATTAATTGGAGGAATATTGTTGGCCTAGCTTTATTAGCTATGCTTTTTGCATTCCCACTAATTAAAGTTAATGGAGATCCATTAATATTACTAGATGTAATGGAAAGGAAATTTATTCTCTTCGGAGTCATTTTCTGGCCACAAGATACATTTGTAATGTTACTTCTAATGCTTAGCTTTATTCTGTTTATAGTATTATTTACTGTTACTTATGGCAGGATATGGTGTGGTTGGCTTTGCCCTCAGACTATTTTCTTAGAATTAGTTTTCAGAAGAATAGAAAAATGGATAGAAGGCTCTCCTAATAAACAACGAAAGCTTGATGCAATGCCTTGGAATGGGCATAAAATAGTTAAGCGACTAAGCAAATGGATTATTTTCTTTATTGTTTCCTTTGCCTTAGTGAATGCTATTCTATGGTACTTTATGCCTTTTGACAGATGGCTATCATATATGAGCGATCTAGAAAACCATTATTCATGGTTAATGTTGATTCTAATATTTACAACTGCTTTCTTTGGAATTTACACTTGGTTTAGAGAGCAAATATGTATAATTGCCTGTCCTTATGGCCGAATGCAAGGTGTACTTATTGATCAATCAACTATAGTTATTTCATACGATTACCTAAGAGGAGAGCCTCGCGGTCATCAAAAGAAAGGCTCCACAAAAGAAACTACAGGATTAGGAGATTGTGTTGATTGCCATGCCTGTGTAGATGTTTGTCCAACAGGTATTGACATTAGAAATGGCACTCAATTAGAATGCGTAAACTGCACAGCTTGTATTGACGCCTGCGATAATATTATGAATAATGTTGGCAAACCAAAAGGCTTAATACGTTATGCATCTGAAAAAGAAATTAGTACAGGTAAAAAAGTTGGTTTTTCAGCCCGAATCATTGCATACTCAATAGTGTTGCTAGGTTTATTAATATTTGCAACTACTACACTTATTATACGAAGCGATGTAGCAGCAGTAATTCTACGAACACCAGGCTCACTATACCAACAAGCTGGCCCTGATAGTCTAATTAATCTTTACAATATTAAAGTTGTAAACAAAACACGATTAGAAAAACACATTGACGTAAAACTAGTGTCTCTTAAGGGAACAGTTACTATTGTTGGTGGTAAAATGACCATACTTCCAGAGGCTAGAACAAAATCAGTTTTGTTTGTAAAAGTAGCCTATACGGACATTGTTAGTGAAACTATGGATATCGAATTGTCCATTCTTATGGATGGCGAAGAGATAGATATCACAAAAGCAACATTTATTTCTCCAACGAAATAAAAGGTTGTTAATTTTTTGTTAATTTTGTGCCGAATATTTTAAGTTTATTTTAGCTTCTGATATTCGGCATTTTTAAAATATGAACTATGAAATTTAATTGGGGAACAGGAATATTTATCACTATAGTAATTTTCCTTATAGGCATGATTACTTTAGTTGTTATTAGTTCAATGCAGCCACTGAACTTAGTTACTCCTGATTATTATCCTAAAGGGATTGATTATCAGCAGCAAATAAATAAGATTGAGAAAACTAAGGAACTCGTTGAGAAAATACAATTAACTCAAGATGATAAATTTATTTATATCAATTTTCCCGCTATTGATTCAATTAACATCCCAGTAGGTAAAATTTTAGTTTTCTTTCCTCGTGATAAAAACTTGGATAGAGAATTTAATATCGAAGTAAATAATTCTTTGATACAGACAATTTCTAAAGAAGGAATGGTAAAAGGGCGTTGTATTATTAAAATTGATTGGTCATTTGATGGAGTAGATTATTATCAAGAAGAAGATATGATGTTGAATTAATGTTACTACTCATCAGGAATATAATGCTAAAGATAAAGAAGTTGCCACAGATTAATTATTATACAGGAGATAATTACTGAGTTTAAAGTTCACCAACAACCAATATGGAAATATTATACACAGCATTAGGATTAGGTTTATTAACAGGATTTCACTGTATAGGTATGTGTGGCCCAATAGCATTGGTGCTTCCCCTTAACAATAAATCATGGGGCACACGTATTCTTTCCTCACTAATTTATAATTTTGGCAGAACCATTACCTACGGTTTGATGGGAGCAGTATTTGGTATCATTGGTGCAGGTTTTTCCTTAGCAGGATTCCAGAGGTGGATTTCCATAGCAATGGGTGTATTTATGATTGCTTCCGTTCTATTTCCAAAAGTTAATCAGATGCTTTATAAAGGTACTGGAGACTCAAAAATAATGAATAGTATTAAAAAGAAGCTATCGAAATATTTTCAACAGGCTAGTTATAAATCATTATTAATAACTGGATTGCTAAACGGACTGCTTCCTTGTGGAATGGTGTATATGGCTCTGGCTGGTGCTATTGCAGTTGGTAGTTTCACTGGCTCCATTTTGTTCATGGTTCTATTTGGCTTGGGAACTATTCCAATGATGTTTATGATGTCAATGCTTGGAAACTTTGCAAGCTTTAAGCTGAAGCATATGATAAATAAAATTATACCTATAGTGGTAGTTATTGTTGGCTTATTATTTATCCTTAGGGGGATGGAATTGGGTATAATGTATATTAGTCCTCCTGCTCAGAAATTAGAAATAAATGAAGGAATGATGCATAATAGTGACAATTCTAATACTCTGCATATGAAGGATATGTAGTTATAAAATCAACTTTCTTCCCAAATGGAGTTTAAAGTATCAATTGTAGATTTCCAATCAAAATTAGATTTCACATATTGATTTCCATTTTTAGCAATCTTATCAGCAAAATTCTTATCATTTAAAAGCTTAGTAATACTCTCTGCAAATAGCTCTTTATCATTTCTTTCTGCAACTAATATCTGATTATTGTGCTCTGCTGCTAATGCTTTATTGGCAAGATCGGATGTAATGCAGGGCAAGCCCATTGCCATTGCTTCCAATAATTTGTTTTGTAAACCTGTGCCAATTTGCATAGGTGCAATAAACACTCTAGCCTCTGCATAAGCATCTCGTATATCATCCATCCATCCACTAACCTCTACCCTATTGTTGGCAAGGTTTTGTACAGATATATGGGGAGATGAACCAGCAAGCAAAACCTTAGTCTCTGGTAGCTTTTCCCAAACCAATGGCATTATATGTTTAATTAAAAAATTTGCTGCCATAATATTTGGCGGATAATTCATATTTCCGGTAAATACCAAATCATACTTCTTAGCTTTATCATTTGGTTTAAAATATTCAAAATCCACACCATTAGGAATAATTTTTACTCTTTCTTGTATGTTTGGGTCAAGCAAATCCTTATCAGCCTGAGAAATAATACATAGAAAATCGAAGTTATCTAATGAATATGCTTCATATCTCCTCATTCTTTTAGCTTCAAATCTAAGTATGTACTTAAAAGCAGTTTTGGATTGCTCAGCTCTTCGTTGAAGTCCAGCTGAAAGAGCATCTTGTAAGTCCAAGGTCTTAGGTATACTGCTGTTTTTAATATACTCAGCAACTCTTACCAATTGCCCATAAATATGATCTGGTTGCAATTCCTCTATCAATTGAATAATTCTATTTGCTATATTTCTATTGAAAAAATAACCAACCTGCAATGGCTTTCCATTAAAGATAGAAGAAATCAAACCTTTTATAAACCCAGCTTTCGTTAATGGAAAAATATAAACTTTATTGCAATATTTCTTTAGCTCCTTTTCTGCTGCAGTATTTATTGATTGATCACTTAATGCTACTAAATATATTTCATGACTTTCTGAAAGCATCCTAATTTGATGATACATGCGAAGTTTGTCCCCTTTATCAAGAGGCCAAGGTACTCGCGAGGCTAGTATCATTAGTTTCATGCTTTCTACAATTTAATATGTGCGACAAAGATAAAAAAAACAGAGTATTAAAAAACAAAAGTCGCCCAGCAAATAGCTAGGCGACTTTCATAATACCTTGTAACACTTTAAATCATCAAAGGATAACAGGAATATTATTCCTATTTCTTCTGTGCCATTGCAGTAGGCTCTCCTGCAGGATTAACTGCATCCTTATTAAGTTTCAGTTTAGCTTGACCTTCAACCTCAATAGTAATACTTGTCTCAGAAATTTCTAAAACTTTACCATGAATTCCACCAATAGTAACAATTTTGTCACCTTTCTTTAGTGCCTCACGAAACAGTTTAGTTTCTTTAGCCTTCTTTTGTTGAGGGCGAATAAAGAAAAAGTAAAATACACCAATTAGCAAAACCATCATTATAATTCCTGAGTAAGAATCGCCTCCTTCTCCTTGGGCTGGAGCCATTAATAAAATATTCAATAAATTCATTCTTATAAGTTTAAATTAATACATTCTATAAATCATCAGCCGACATAACCATTGCCTTAATACTTAAGGACGTTACGTTTGGCTGGGCATTTGTTAATACTGTTGCTGATTTGTGATTAAAACCAGTACGCCTTTGGCTATCAAAAGTCAATTCAATAAAGCCAGATTCACCAGGTATAATTGGTTCCTTAGGAAAACGAGAAACTGTGCAGCCACAAGTTGTTTTTACTTGACTAATAATCAAGTCTGCACCACCAACATTGGTAAACCTAAATTTAAAAGCAACTTTAACACCGTCAATTATCTTTCCAAAATCATGCTCTTGTGTTTTGAATTTTATAATCGGAAGCTCATTAAGATTTTCTTGTCCATCTGCTGTTATTGGATTCTGAATCAGATCAGTTGATAGCCTATCATCTTTTTTATCATCATCACAAGCGACAAAAATAAATGACATTAATACAACTCCAAAAAAACCAAATAAAACCTTATTCATAATAGTTCAAAATTTAAGCGGCAAAGATACATAATAATATTACTTCAAAATTTAATAACTAACCTAATAACTTACCAACCTAAGCCAGACAAGCTGGAAAAGATTAGAACACAGATAACGCTGATTAAACTGATTAACACAAATTTTTTAATATTTTTTCCTCGCAAAAAAAATATTTCACCTAATGAACCAGCAACCTACAAACCTTAAGGAACGAATAGCAAATAACTTATAACAACTATACTTGTTCATTTGCCCTTTAACTTTCTTAAAAAAATCCTTAAATAGCGGTGCTATTCGC
>JAOZKO010000115.1 GCA_029935325.1 Bacteroidales bacterium | reverse complement strand
TTATCAAGAAAAAATGAAAAGAAAATAATTATAAAAACTAATCTAACACGCAGTTAATAAGCTACATAAGCGTCAATGATAAACCGATTCCGTAAAGATTTACTAAGAAATCAAGAAACAACTAAAGGAAAGTATGAGTTTGCCCTGAAAAGAATAACACTAAGTTAGGAGAACCCAAAGGATTTTCTTATTAGAATTATAATTTTATATTTATAAAATTATATTCGTGCATTCGTAGCTTTTTTAATTAGTCCTTATATCCGCAAGAGTATTTCTACTACAAACCCCAACTGCCTATCATTGTTGAGAATGCTATCAAAAACCTACTCACCATAACTAATGCTATGTCTGCGTTGCTTTTTGATGTGCTACATCAACACTAACAGGCACTTAGTATTTTCGTAACGAAAACCCTTGCAGATATAAGGATAAGAGTGAACTTGCCCTGAATGATTAATTAATAACTCATAATTAGCAGTTATTATTTACTATATTTGCACACACTAAAAATAGGTATTAAATGTGATTAGGTTTTTCTTCAGAACAATTTATTGGCAGATAAAACTCTATTTTTATACGAGTAATAATAATTAATGATATTAAAAGATATAGCATGAAAAGATTTTTGATTTTAGCAGTTATAGTTATAATGACAAGTGGTTTGATGTTTGCCCAAGATTTTCGTAAATCTGATTGGGGAATGAGTAAGGACCAAGTTAAAAATAGAGAGTCAAGCAAATTGATAAAAGACACCACCGATATTCTTGAATACTCAGGTGTTATTGCTGGTTATAAGTGTGTTATTAGATATAAGTTTACTGAAAAGAAATTAAGTAGAGCAAGCTATATAATTCTAAGTAAGTATGAAGATAAGAATGAGTATATTAGACACTATAATCTTATTAAGGATGGGCTTTCAAAGAAATATGGAAGTCCAAGAGAGGATGAAATAGTTTGGATTAATGTACATAGCAAGATAGATTTTACCAAATGGGGTGATGCTGTAAGTACTGGTAGATTATTGTTTTATTCATCTTGGGGAAATACAAAAACAAGTATCTTCTATACTATCAATGGGCAAAGTGGTAATATTGAACATATAATTGAATATAATAGTAAAAAACTTAGCCCATTGGAAGATAGGGTAAGATATAAAAGAACTTTAAAAGTATTTGCAGATGATGGTTTTAGGAAATGTAAATGGGGGTATCCTAAAGCTTCTGTTAAGAATAGAGAAAGTGCTAAACTTATAAATGAGAATTCATCTCTACTTTCTTATAATACTAAAATTGGAAAGTTTAATCTTAATATTTCATATTTCTTTACTGCAAATAAACTCACTTCTGCACAATACCTAATATTAGGTGAGGGAAGTGATAAAATGAATTATGTTAATGATTATAATCGCATAAAGAATGTCCTAATTAATAAATATGGTGAGCCAAAAGAGGATAAAACTATATGGGCTCCTGAAGTAATAGATATTCATGATTATTTGCAATATGGTAAAGATATTAGTAAGGGTTTATTAGAGTTGTACACTGTTTGGGTTATAGATAATTCAATAATAGTACTTAAGTTAAATGGTGGTAGTGGATATTTGAATTTGGTTGTTAATTACGAAAGTATTAAATTAAAAGAATTTAAAGAGAATTATGAATTAAGTAAGGAGTTAGAAGGTTTCTAAATCAATTTATATAAATTCTTAAAAGTATATGATTAAAAATATTCTTGTGCTAAATATGATTTCCCCCCAATAAGTATTTGTACTTAATTTTGAGCGAAAGCTTATATATGAAGTTTTATTAAGTGGATCATCACTTCTACTCCGCTCAGTATAAATAATGCCCCGCCTAATAATGTTGACCCTCAACGGGCTTTAGTCCAAATTAGAAAAACAAGTATTTGATTATTAATGTGCCTTTTTTTTTATCATGTACAAGCTAAAATCTAGAAAGCACTTGCTAAAGTGGGGCTTATAGGTGAACTAAATCATAAGATTAATATTTCACTATTTGTAGGATTCGTTTCTCCTTATTAGATTTTATACTTTTAACTCTAATCTAATTTAGCAAGCTATACAGCTACCTACTGCCAACTCAAGACTTTATCTAACAAACTTTAGTTAATTGAATAAAAACCTTTTCAACCCCATAAGGTACAGGGTAGTAAGTCCAAATCTTAACAAAACAAATAAATAAAACTATCATCGAATTTTACGAATAGTTTTCCGCTAGCGGAAAACAAAAAATTCATTTCATTAGAGTAATTCGATGATAAATATATGTTAAATTATTTATCGTCAAAACTTGAAACCTCCACACTTCATAACAACAAATTTATCTAGCAAAAAAAAGGTAGATTATTGGATATGTCGCCTTAGCGGCTGAGGTACTGCTGACTATGACTAAAGACGTAAAAGGAATAATCAATAATTAGAATCCATACAAAACTCAGTAAAATCGGCCTAAAATTTTAAGTAAAAAATTAGTGCAAAAAAAAAAGCTCATCATCCGACGAGCTTTTTAAAGGGGTATACATATATTTTAGTATTGCCATAAGTCCATTTCGAAACTTCTAATATTCTCAGAAATTTTTTCTGCTTCTAGAAGTGCTTCTAATCCACTTTTGTATTCATCGATAAAACGATCATAAACATTCTCTTCGCGATAGATATAGCTAGCGAACATTCTTTTAAGAAATACATCATCAAAAGTAATTCTAGCAGCATCATTACTACGCTTATAGCATTCATTAGCTGCTAATTCCTTTCTTAAATCAGGAAAGAAAAACCATATTACTGTATTAACACCAGCAGGTTTCCAACCTCCAAAAGCAACTAAATCTTGACCAGCACCGTCACAATAAACAAGGTTTTCTTCAATCAAATATACAGGTATCTCGATAGCTAATGCTAATATTCGAACATCCATAACAGATCGCTGCTTATCAAAAAACCAGTCTTCCATAAGATAGATTTTTGTTATATCAGGTTTAACTCTGCCAAATTCTTGTTTAAAAAGATTATTTGTTTTACCAATGCACATACCATCATCATCCCATATTAGACTATCAAAATCTTTGGCTGTTGAAAATCGACCTAAAGCATCCTCATTAGTTAACGGAAGCATTAATTCGTAAGATTCATATGCTTTAAGATCAATTGTAGGGTCTTTCAACATTTCATATACAATTTGTACAAATGAACGTTTACCTAAAGTAACTTCCTGTAGTGGGTAATAAAGTGGAAGATTAGCTTTTTGTCGAAGATCAATTTTACGCCAAACTCTTTTAGCCCACATAACATCTGCCTCTCTAATATGAGTTAATGTTACAGCCTCTTCTTGTTTGGCATTTTCTTTTTTCCATGCTCGTGGTCCATAATTTGGATCCAATACTTGAGCAGAACTTCCTAAAAAGTTCATCAAAAGTATAGCTAAAATTATCTTCTTCATAATACTATTTTATTGTAGTTTTAAAGTAAATCCAAGTGCTCGCTTCACACCATCTGGACCCTTAATTTTCACATTAAGAATATTAATAACAGAACCTCGAGGAGCTTTTTTAATTTTTTTAATAGCAGCATTTGAAATTCTATTTGATTTCACACTTTCACCAATTATCCGCTCTCCTCTACTAGAGAAGACCATTATATCATAGCTAACAACTCTATAACTTAAGTCAAAAGCAAAGTTCGCCATGGTAGCAGTTAAAATTGGTTGACTAGATATTAATGCAGCACTAATTTTTCCTTCATTTTTACCAGCTACTTTAATTAATGCAGCAGGAACACCCATTACTCTAAATTCTTGTTTTCCTAGAGCAACAGTAGTACCGTCTTCTTTAAGACCAGAAACATTAAATGTAACTTTTCTAACACCACCCTTTGGAGGGATAAAAACAAATGTTCCGTTTCCCTTTGGACTTAATCGACCTCCACCGCTTACGCTTACTTTAATGCGATCATTAGTAAAACCTGATGCAGATACAGAAATAGGATTATCCAAACCACGGTAAACAACGTTCATTTTAGTAGCAGAAACAGTAGCTGTAGGTTTTATAACCTGATAAGCTGAGTTAAAGAAATATGGTTTTGGTTTTCCATCTGGACCTTTTACATTAATAAAACCTGCATATTTAAAATCACCTGTTGTACTTGTGTTAAAACGATATTTAATAATACCATCTGATGCTGTATCAATAAAAACAAAACCTTCACCATTTCCATTAGCAGGTATTTCTGCCATGGTTAAAGTATCAGCCTGTTTCTTGATATTTACATAAGGATTATCAGTTTTATTATAAGCAGCAACAAAAATATCTGCTTCATATTCTGCTCCTGAAATAACAACATTAGATCTAGGAACAACTACAGCACGAATAGTATCAAATTTCATAGATGCTGCATCAATATAACCATATAGCTTTGCAATTACTTCAGCTTCTGTATTAAGTACTTCTGATACATACTTCTTTAGAATAACTAAATCTGCTACAATAACAGTATGATAAAAGTTATTATATTGCCAAGGCTGCTGCTCCCTTGCTACTGAATTATATACATCGTCTGTATTAAGACCTAATTTAATGGTGGCTGCATCTTTTGGATCTAAAATAGAAAGAACTGCATTGTTATAATTTGCAAATTTCTTTTTAAGAATTAGTGCTTCTCCATCACCTTCAACAATACCATCACTACCAGCTTCTCTTTTACCATCATCTTTTTGTTCAGGTTTAAGAATATGCATTGGTACATGATACTTATCCTTTAATTTAAAATAGCCTGTTGGTATTTTATATGCTCTATCAAAAACTGTATCATATGGCGTTCCATCATCTCTTTCTAACTCATATCTGAATTCGGTTTTAGATATATATACATCACCTGGTTCTCCACCAAATTCATTCAAAATAATTATTGTATCTTGAACTTTTCTTAGATATGATACAAGTTCATCAGAAAGATGTTGAATTTGAACAGCTTGGTCATAATAGGGTTTAACTTTTGCAGGATTTAATTGATATTGATTAGCAAAAGAATTCATTAGTAATCCATTCTTAGCTCCAAAATTCTCATTAGTTTGACTCATACTATCGTTTACTAATACGAAAGCATTAAGAATATCAGACGATACGTTAAGGGCTAATAGCGCAGTATAAAATAGGTACATCATACCTATCATTTTCTGCCGAGGTGTTTCTTTAGTTCCACTCATTGATTTTTAGTTTAAATGGTTAATAATTAAATTAAAACAATCCTTAACGCTGTACGTTCATTGCGTTAAGCATATTACCATAAACATTATTCAATGCGGCAACGTTCTTAGCTAATTCATCAGCTTGAACTTTATATTTTTCTGTATTTTCAACACTCTGCTCAAGGTTACTAAGGAAACTTTCCATAGTTGTTCCCATTTTATCAAAAGTTTCAGTTTGTTGATTAGAATTTTGTAATTGTAATTCGTAAACTGAATTTAGTGCAGATAGGTTAGTTGATACTTTATTTAATTCATCATTAAAAGCTGCTCCATCAATATTTGAGAAATCAATTGATTCCGCAGATCTAGCAATTTTTTCTGTTGATGCAGTCAATACTTCAGAAGTTTTAACATAGCTCTCAGAAAGAGTATCAATATTGTTAGTAGCACGCTTCATGCTGTCAGCATAACCGCCAGTAGCAACTGATGCATCAGAGATGTCAGTCATATTTGATGCGTTTTCGCTTAAGTTTCTAAGACCTGTTCCCAAACTTTCTATTAATTCAGGTCCTATTTTAGCGTCTTCTAACATATTATCTAATTCTTGAGTAGCAGAAAGCTCATCAGAATCTCCCATCATTGCATTAAGTGCAGGATCAGAGAAACCTTCATACATACCTGCTAATTCAGGATATACTAAACTCCAATCTGGCTCAACGTGAGGTGGCTCAAAAGCTGAGAAGAAAAATATAACTGCTTCCGTTACTAG
This sequence comes from Bacteroidales bacterium, assembly GCA_029935325.1. Lineage (GTDB taxonomy): Bacteria > Bacteroidota > Bacteroidia > Bacteroidales > UBA1556 > UBA6267. The sequence goes on along the minus strand of JAOZKO010000115.1, from coordinate 2,373 downwards.
TCCAACGATAAGCATTTCATCAGCTCCTGGATAGTGGTTAATCTTAAATAATGCACCAAGGATTACAACGGCTGCTCCCAATCCGTATAACTTGGCCATCATATTCTTAAATCCTTTACTTCTTACTATGTTACTTATACCCATGATAATTAAAATTTAATTGATTTGTGTTTATAAAAATATTTAATTGTGTGTGTTCAATAATTTATTAACGATATACTGCTGATGAACTTGGTCCGTCTCCTTTTGCTCTACCCAAATATGTTTGAACATTACGGAAACCAACATAAGCTTTAGCTGTATCTTGATATTCATAGCTTCTGGTTGATGTTTTATTATAGTATGCTACATCTTTCCATGATCCACCACGTATTACTCTACGTTTTAGTCCTGGTGCAATTTCATCATCTAATCCATTTTCCATTACTGTTCGTGAAAATTGCATATTCAAATCATGTGCCCAGCGATAAGCTGACTCTTCAAAAGAATCTTCACACCACTCTGATACATTACCAGCCATATCGTATAAACCATAATCGTTAGGTGCATAGTGTGCCACTATTAATGTATGGAAACCTCCATCATCAATATAATTACCTCTTAATGGTTTGAAGTTAGCTAAGAAACAACCATTTGAATTTCTAATATAAGGACCTCCCCAAGGATATGGGTTTAGATCTAATCCACCACGAGAAGCGTATTCCCATTCTGATTCAGAAGGTAGTCTGAAATCATTCCAGAAAGTAGCTTGGTAACGTTGGTGGTGACTTCTTTTAATACCTGTTCTCCAAATAGAGAATGCTCTAGCTTGAATCCAACTAACGCCTACTACTGGATAATGATCATATGCTGAATGCCAGAAGTAATTTTGAGTCATTGGCTCGTTATATGAATATGTAAAATCGTGAACCCAACATAATGTATCAGGGTAAACATTGTCTTTACGTGTTTTAATAAAATTAACACGCTCTTCCATTCTGCTAAAGTGTCCGTTTGTTCTATTGCTTCTTTTTGCTGCTTCTTGAAAATCAATCCAATAATAAGAATACATTAAACGAGTAACATCAACTTGACGTACGTGGTAATATCTTGGGCTTTTATTTACACCAGGTAATTCATCTGGAATAAAGAAACCATCTTCTTCAAGTACCATTACTGTTCCGCCTTCCTCTTCATCGTCCCATTCGATGCGAGTACGCCAGTTAATTGGGTAATGAACTTGTCCTTGCTCCATTAGCTCAAGCTCGTCACCATCTCTATTTTTTAGCTTATGCTCACCTACCATATCTTCATCACCAAACTCACCTAATATTTCGTGAGCTATAGAATCTCGTACCCAGTAAACAAACTGGCGATATTCGTTGTTGGTAATTTCGGTTTCGTCAATATAAAAAGCTTGAACAGAAACTGTTTTTGAAGGATTAGCTTGTCCATAAGGTACATCTTGGTCAGATTCTCCCATATTATATGAGCCCATCGGAATAAATAACATGCCAAATGGATCATCTTGATACCATTCTTCCCGATCTTGAACACCAATGAGTTCACCGTTTCCTCTTCCGCAGCTTGTGATAATAAAAGCTGCTGCAAATAAGAGTAATACGTTCGTTAATCTACTTTTTGATTTCAATAACATAACTTAGTTATTCGTTTATAGTGAACGGCTTCTACGAAGCCATTGCAATTTTGTTTCATAATATAAAAATTCACCTTCCCAATAATTAGTGAACTGTAAATATGTGATAAACTAGTTTCAAGAGTTTCTGTATGTGATAAAACTAATCTCATTTACAATTTACTTATAAGTAAAGAACAGTACCGTGCTTTTGGTATGTTGGTTTAATTATTATTTGGAAGCAATACTTTAGGAATATTTCAAAACTCCCAGATGTTCCAGCATTCATAGCTGATGTGGTTACATCATAAGATATACCACCCATCAAACCATTTAATGCTCCATTAACTACTTTATAACCTGCCAAAATGGAAACAGCGTCCGTTGGCCTATAAGTAACGCCTGCATATATCTGATTATTGTACCATGCTAATGCGTTAATATCGTATTGTGCTGACGCAAAGTCAGTTTTCACTAAAATATTTGGATTAAGAGTAAACTGAGGAGCCATTGGTAATTGCCAATAATAGCCGCCAGTTAAGAAATAATGTCCTTTGTATTCAGGACTAGCAAGCTGAGTGGAGAATTCTGCTGATCCACCCCAAAAGCTTTGCATTTGTGTTGATGATATACCAACATAATACTGAGGAGCCTTATAATAAGCACCAAAAGCTAAATCAAATGACATTGCTGATTCTAAGCCCTTACTTTGTAATAACTGATCTCCTAAATCAGTAGGCCTAAATTTAGCAAAGTCT
>JAOZKO010000412.1 GCA_029935325.1 Bacteroidales bacterium | reverse complement strand
GAATGGTCATATTCAGTAAATTTACAATTAGTTGAAGTATATGATGCTTATGGGAAACTAATCAAAACAAATATTATTGGAAAAGGAGTGACTAATATAAGCATCAGCTTGGAAACTCAAGCTAAAGGAGCCTATTTTATTAGGTTTATTGCCCAAGGTTCATCTAAAGTTGTAAAAGTCATAGTTAATTAAGATATATTCATTATCAACTAATCTTAGATTATTAGATAAAATTGAAATTGAAATCAACTAGGACACATCACAATTTTTAGATAAAAAAATGTATTTACTTTTTATCTATCTTTGACGTAATATATTAGCTATGATGAAAGCTTTTGCTAAGAATAAATTATTAAAAACCAGGAGACCTTTATTTGCTTTCTTATTAGTATTTATTGGTATTCTTGCTAATGGACAAACATTTACAAAGGTATTAAATGACCCAGCTGTAAATGCAAGTTCGCAGTCTTATGGTGCAAGTTTTATTGATTTTGATAATGACGGAGATTTAGATCTTTATGTGGCAAATTTCACTAATAATGTAAATGAGTTTTACCTCAATAATGGAATTGGTGGTTTTACACTAGCAAATGGTCAAGTTATTACCACGACGCAGGGGAGCTCATTAGGTCACACTTGGATTGACTTTGACCGAGATTGTGATTTAGATTTATTCGTTAGTAATGGAGGTGTAAATGGTTCTCAGACAAATCGATTATATATAAATAACAATGGTGTATATGCCATAGCAGGAACATCTATTCTTCCTGTAATAAGTAGTAATTCTCAGACTAGCAACTGGGGGGATTATGATAATGATGGCGATTTAGACTTATTTATTGCGAACTTAACTAACCAAAGTAATTATTTCTTACAAAATAATAATGGTATTTTAGTTCAATCTACTTCTACACCTTTAACTACTGATGCTATCAGCTCTAACGATGCAAATTGGATCGATTATGATAATGATGGAGATTTGGATTTATTTGTGGCAAATGCAGATAATCAGAATAATTCTCTTTTCAATAATAATAATGGAGTTTTTACTAAAATAACAACTAGCACAATTACTACTGATGGAGGATGGAGCCTTGGTTCGGTTTGGGGTGACTATGACAATGATGGATTTCTAGACTTATATGTTTGTAATGCCTACTCTGTAAACTATCTATATCATAATAATGGAAATGGAACCTTTTCTAAGATTGTAACGGGATCAGCTGTTATGGATAATAACTATAGTTATGGAGCCTCTTGGGTTGACTATGATAACGATGGTGATTTAGATCTTTTTGTTGCTAATTCGAATGGGCAGAACAATTGCCTATATACAAATAATGGAAATAGTTCTTTTACTAAAGTATTAACAGGCAATATTGTAAGTGATGGAGGCGTATCTCGCAGTAGCACTTGGGCTGACATTGATAATGATGGAGACATGGATTGCTATGTTACTAATAGGTCAAATGCTCATAATTTTCTTTATAAGAACAACGGAAATAATAACCATTGGATAAATATTAAGCTTATAGGAATTATCTCAAACTATGATGCCATTGGAGCAGTGGCAAGAGTAAAGACAACCGTTAATGGATCCTCTTTTTGGCAAATGCGACATATTTCTGGTAAAGCAGGCTATTGTAGTCAAGAAAGCCCTAATATTGAATTTGGTTTAGGCAATGCTACGGTAATTGATTCTTTAATTGTTTTTTGGCCTGCTTCAGGAACAACTTGTACTTTTACAAATATTGCAAGTAATCAATCACTCATATATTACGAAAATTGTAAATCAACTAACATATATACTATTCATGATACAATTTGTAAAGGAGTGTCTCACACGATTCATTTGAATGGAGGTTTTTACAATTGGTATGCTGATTCTTTAGCAACAATACTTATTAAACAAGATAGCACCTTTAGTTTCGTAGGTTTAACCAATGATACAGTTATCTATTTTCAGGACCCAAACTATACTTGTTCAACAAAACCAAATAAATATGAATTATTTGTTACTGGCAGTCATTTTAACTTTACCTTGGGTGTGGACACAACAATTTGCCAAGGTGAGCAACTTAAAATAAGTATTCAGAATGCTCCTGGAATTATATATTGGCAAGATGGAAGTAATGACTCTATTTATTATATAAACAATGCTGGTACTTATCATGTAACTATTGATAGTAATGGTTGTAAAAATAGAGATACTATTATTGTCAGCACTATTCCACTTCCATCAAAACACTTATTGGTTGAAGAGACAATATGTGATGGAGATGAATATTTATTCAGTATTGAATCAGGGTTTCAATATCTTTGGTATAGTGGGAATACTTCATCATCCTTAAATCTAAGTGATAGTGGAATTTATTGGGTTGATATATACAACCAGTGCGATACGGTACGTGATAGTGTTCTTTTACATGTTAACGACTGCAACTGCATAATGGCAGTCCCAAATGTTTTTACTCCAAATCATGACGGAGTAAACGACTTTTTCT
>JAOZKO010000411.1 GCA_029935325.1 Bacteroidales bacterium | reverse complement strand
AATCACGCAAATGGGTGATGGAAATAACTCACAAAATAGTGCTGCTGGTAATAATAACACTATCTTTGTTAATCAAAGCAACTAATGGATTTCAGAATAATCAATTCAAATGGTGGATGAGAAATCATCCATCATTAAATATTGGAGATATAATGAAAACGAAAGTAATTTTCGTAATGAGTGTTCTGCTATCCGCTGGATTATTATTTGCTCAATCCAATAGTTCGAGTGTTGAACAAATTGGTAACGGTAACGAAGCAACTGCTGAGCAAACGGGAAGTGAAAATACCTCAATACAATTTCAAAGTAGAGGTTTTTTTAACCCCAATGCAAACAATAAAGCTTTTGTTACCCAAGTTGGCTCGGATAATTATGCTATTCAAGGACAAGCTGGTGCACGAAATGAAGCCACTGCTATCCAAGATGGTAGTCGTAATGAGGCCTATCAAGGTCAATTGGGGCGATCAAACAAAGCAAAAATATCTCATACCTATAATGACTCGAAAGCATATAACTCCCTGCATCTTCAGGGTCAGTTAGGAAATAGCAATAATGCTTTAGCAAATGTGAGTTCACATGGTAATTTTGGTTTGCAAGCGCAATCAGGAAGAAATAATGACACTAGGATTAGACAAGGAAATAGAAGGAATAGTGCCATAACCTTTCAGAATGGTAGGGGAAATATTGCGTATTCAAATCAATATAATCTAGATGGGCCATTTGGTTTAAATGCTTTAACCGTAAATCAAAACGGAAGACGTAATAAAACCAAAATTTTGCAAAAAGGTTTAAGTAACAACGCCGATGTAAATCAATTAGGTCGTAATAATGTTGTTAGGGATGATCCTGCTGAGCCGTATTCGCCTGGTATTAACCAAAGAGGTGATAGGAACTCTGCAGATATCGACCAAATAGGAAGACGAAACTATGGTTTGATAGGTCAAACTGGAAATGATAACGTGGGAATAATTTATTCTAACGGAGGAGATCACTCTGGTACAATTACTCAAACCGGTGGAATGAACGAAGCAATCATTACACAGAACAATTAGCTTAATAATTTAAGTTAAGAGGTTAATATGATAACAAAAACAATATATGTTTTGATGATTTTTCTCCTTTTGAGCATTACTGCATACAGTCAGGATGAGGGAATATCTGAAGTTGAAATTGCGCAGATTGAATACAGTTCCGTTTATGGCGCTGATTTAGACGCGTTCTCAGCTACAGGTGCTAATACTTCTCATCTTGTACAATTTGGCTCAAATAATCTTATTGAGGTAAATCAGACACAAACTAACCCTAATTCTGCAAATAATTTTGCCGGAATATTACAAGCTGGCTCCGATAATAGCGCTAAGCTAAACCAGAACGGAAGCAATAACAAAGCCGTTTGGGCACAGATCGGGGATAGTAATGAATATGAGGCATCATTTGAGGGTGATAATAATTTTTCTTTGCTGCTTCAATTTGGCAGTTTCAATTTCGTACAGCAGGATATTGCCGGAAACGAACTTGATTATCGAGTTGAACAGCATGGGAATAATAATGAATTCATCCAGGTAGAAAATAGTGGATTTAGTAAACCTCTTTCTATAATACAAAGAGGAAATGGTATTACCATTAAAACGTATAATGGGGGCTTTATGCGGTAAGTTCCCCCAATATGATCTGTCCCATTCAGAACCCGGATGGGGCAGGTCTATTTTTAATAGGAGACTTTGAATAACCTCTCACAAACTGTCATCCCGTGATGTTTTTACACGGGATCTATTCTTATATGGGAGATTCCGGCTAAAAGATTGCCGGAATGACATAGGATTTTAGGTTATTCAAAGCCTCCTAATAGTTGGAATAAATATTGATATACATCAATAAACTTGAATTGGAAATAATATAGTTAGATAGATTATAATAGATAATACGGAGCTACAAATGTTGAAAAATAATTTAATTAAAAACCTGATCATACTGATTTCATTTGTTATGCTTTTTGCTTCATGCAAAGAGGATACAGTTGAGCCTATATATTTTGGAAATATCAGCGGATCTGTAATGGATGCAGATGATGGGACACCAATTCAAGGAGTTTCAATTACAACTACACCCCCAACAAGTTCAATAATTACAGATGCTCAGGGGAAATTCAACCTTTCAGAACTCACAGCGGAGACGTACACAATTTCTGCTTCAAAAAATGGATATAACAAAACAACCACAAACGTATCGGTAGAAGGAAATAAAACAACTGAAGCAGTTATTATTCTTTCCAAAAGAGATGATACAGCGGCACCACCATTACCTCCGGTTAATCCACTTCCTGAAGATGGTATGGTTGATCAGAATACCTCGCTTACTCTTACTTGGAGTGTTAGTGACCAAAATGAGAGTGATTCATTATTATATGATGTTTTTATTTATGATGCCGGTCAGATAAACTCTCTGAAGATCGGTGATAATGTTGGTGATACTACCCTATTTGTAGAAAATTTGGATTTTAATTCTGTT
>JAOZKO010000114.1 GCA_029935325.1 Bacteroidales bacterium | reverse complement strand
AAATGCAGATAGATATATGCAAAAAGTTGTATTATTAGGAGATGAGGCCATGGCACAAGGTGCTCTTGATGCAGGAGTTTCTGCTGTATATGCATACCCAGGTACTCCATCTACAGAGATTACAGAATACGTTTTACGTTCTAAAGAACACAGAAGTGGTGATGTTGTGGCCACATGGACCACCAATGAAAAAACATCAATGGAAATGGCAATTGGCGTTAGTTATGCTGGCAAACGTGCTTTAGTTAGCATGAAACATGTTGGGCTAAATGTTGCTGCGGATGCTTTTATGAATGCCCCAGTAACTGGAGTTAATGGTGGTTTGGTAGTTATTTCTGCAGATGACCCAGGAATGCACTCTTCACAAAATGAGCAAGATTCTCGTTATTATGGTAAGTTTGCTCAGATACCAATTTTAGAACCAGTAAATCAGCAAATGGCCTATGATATGATGGCTTATGCTTTTGAGATGTCAGAAAGACTAAATGTTCCAGTATTAATGAGAATAACAACTCGCCTGGCTCACTCAAGGGCAGGTATTATACTTGGAGATAAAATTCCACAAAGAGAATTGAAATTACCTAAGAATCCTCGTCAGTTTGTTTTATTGCCAGGTATTGCACGTAAACAGTATAAAGCACTTTTAGACAATATGCCTAATATTGTTAAGGAATCAGAAATAGCAGGATTCAATAAGTATTACGAAGGAAGTAATAAATCAATGGGAATTATTACAACAGGTATTGCTTATAACTACTTGATGGAAAATTACCCTGATGGAATTGACCACCCTGTATTGAAAATTAGCCAATATCCGCTACCAGTGGAAATGATGCGTAAATTATACGATGAGTGTGATACCATAATGGTAATGGAAGAAGGTTATCCTATTGTTGAAGAAGATTTACGTGGAGTACTTAATAATGGTAAAAAGATTTTTGGAAGACTTGATGGTTCACTTCCTCGTGATGGTGAATTAAACCCAAACTTGGCAGCGAAAGCAATGAAGCTAGAAGTGCCAGAACTTAATCCTACACCTAAAGTTGTAACTCCAAGACCTCCAGCATTATGTGCGGGTTGTCCGCATACTGATTCCTATACTGCTCTGAATATGGTAATGGAAGAGTTTGGTAGTGGAAGAGTATTCTCTGATATTGGTTGTTATACTTTGGCAGCGCTAGAACCTCTTGAGGCAATCAACTCTTGTGTTGATATGGGAGCTTCTATTACAATGGCAAAAGGTGCTGCAGATGCAGGCTTGATTCCTGCTGTTGCTGTGATTGGTGATTCTACTTTTACTCATAGTGGCTTAACAGGTTTATTGGATGCTATTAATGCAGAGTCCCCAATTACTGTAATGATACTTGATAATGGTACCACCGGAATGACAGGAGGTCAAAGATCTCAAGCTACAGGTAAAATTGAAGATATTTGCACTGGATTAGGTGTTCATAAAGACCACGTTCACGTGCTTAACCCAATCAAGAAATTCCATGATGAGAATACAGCAATTATTAAAAAAGAGTTAGAATATAATGGCTTAAGTGTTATTATCCCTCGTCGTGAATGTATTATTACTTTAGGTGCGCGTATTCGTGCTTCTAAGTCAAAAAGTAATGCATAATTATTAAGGAAAACAATTATTTAACATTATGAGAAAAGATATAGTTTTAGGTGGAGTAGGAGGGCAAGGTATTTTAACTATTGCCGCTACCATAGGTACTGCTGCCGTTAGTACAGGATTGTTTCTTAAGCAGTCCGAAGTTCACGGAATGAGCCAAAGAGGTGGTGACGTTATGTCTAATTTACGCCTTTCTTCCAACGAGATATTTTCAGATTTAATTCCTGAAGGTAGAGCAGATTTGATTTTAGGAGTGGAGCCAATGGAGGCTCTTCGACATCTTAAAATGCTTAAATCTGATGGTTGGTTTATTACTAATAAAAAACCATTTATTAATATTCCAAAATACCCAGATATTGAAGAAATATTGGAGAAAGTGGAATCGTTAAACCATCACGTTAGTCTAGATGCTGATAGCATAGCTAAAGATTTAGGAACATTAAAAGCTGCTAATATGGTTATGTTAGGTGCTGCAATCCCTTTTATAGGTCTTGATTTTAGTGCATTTGAAGAATCATTGAAAATCATCTTTGGCAAAAAAGGCCAAAATATAGTTGATCTTAACATTAAAGCTTTGCAAGCTGGAATTAAGGAAGCTGAAAGGTTTTTATAAATAGCGAAAAGTTTTTTTAACAAAAATATAAGCAGTTCTGTTTTGCACAGAGCTGCTTTTTTATATTTACCTTATATCCTTGAGTGTATAAGGTGCTAAATAATAAGTAGAAAGATCAATGCAAAAGTGGCTATCAGTATCAAATAAGGAATTAGGTGTTTTTAAACTCCACCTTGTGTTCTCATTAATACAAGGAGTAATTACTGGAGTATTTGCACTTAATGAACTGGTATTTATAAAGGATATGCATGGCTCCGATTTTCAGTTGAGTATATTGTTGCAACTGAGCGTTCTCATTATGCTTGTATCAATTATTGTAAATGAATTTTTGCGAAGAATAAAAGACAAAAGTAAGATGCTTAGAGTAGTTGCGTTAATAACTCATTCGCCATTGTTATTACTGTTTTTCTTTCCTCAAAGTCAGGAAGCCTACCTATTGAACTCTTTTTATCATTATCTATTTTTAGCAATATTCTTTTTCTATTTCCTAAATCTAATTATTATATTACCAACAATAAATCAGATGCTTAAATATTCATATAGGCATGAAAATTTTGGACGCTTATATAGCTATGCTTCTACAGCAAATAAAATAGTTATAATGATTACTACTGTGGTTTTTGGTTTTATGCTCGATGATTTTAATTATATTTTTGTTTATGTTTATCCAATTATTGGTATTCTTGGAATGATTTCTATTTTCATGCTTTCTAAAATCCCACAGCCATACGAGGCAGCTGTTAAGTCAACTATTAAGCAATCACTATTAAACTCATTTTCCTATATGAAAAATGTATTGATTAATAATAAAGCTTTTCGGCATTTTGAATTAGGATTTATGTTTTATGGATTTGCATGGATGATAACAGCTGCTGTTATTCCCATCTATTTTAATGATGTTTTTAATATGAATCATGCCACTTACGGATTCTATAAAAATGGTTATAACCTTTTGGCAATATTTCTTTTGCCTTTTTTTGGTAAACTAATAGGAAGTATTGATGCGCGTAAATTTGGCGCAATAACATTTGGTTCGCTTTTACTATTTACCTTTGTTCTGGGTATTGCTCAGTATTATCAGCAATCCTTCGAAATAGGAAGTATTAGAATTTATTATAGCTTAATTATTGCGTATTTGTTTTATGGGATTTTTGCAGCAACTATGGCGTTATTGTGGTTTATTGGCTCAGCTTATTTTTGTAAAAAGGAGGAAGCAGCAAGATATCAATCTATCCATCTTAGTTTAACAGGATTAAGAGCCGTATTTAGCTTTCAAATAGGAATATTGATGTACTTATCAATGGGATTTACAGCTACATTTATGATAGCTTCCTTTACATTGCTAATTGCTGTTCTGCTTATGGTTTGGTCCTTTCGGAAAATCTGATAATTATTAAGCAAATGCTAATTGATTTGCCCAATATATATAGCATTACCATTATCTGCTTCAATAATGTAGGTATTATTAAAGACTTCCTTTAGTTCAGATGTGAAATATTTTTTGAAATTAATATAATCACTACGCTCAAAAAACTCCAAAACTCTTACAAATAATGCTGTTTTTTTATGGAAATCATGAATGAAGACGTATTTAATGGCAACTCTTTTCATTTCTAATAACACAGCAGTCCTTTCTTTTTTCTTCATACCATGCAATACGAATGATGCGGTAACAATATCGAATGAATTATCAGCAAAAGAATTAAGATTCTCACCATCAGATAGAACAAACTCAAATTCAGGATGTTTTATCCTAGCTTGATCAATCATTTTTTGTGAGAAATCAGTTCCAACTACTTTTTTAGAACTGTGTTTTGCAATGGCTGTTATCCACGCCCCAGTTCCTGTTCCTATATCGAGTATCGAATATTTACTTAAATCTAATTTTGAATTAAGTGATTTACAAATAGATATGTAATCTTCTGAAATTGCATTGTCAATTTTTCCATATAATGGAGCAATTAAGTTGAAAATAAACTTTGATCGTTGCTTATCGTTGCCAAAGAAGTAATGAAATATAGTCATGTGTTGATATGTTAATATATTGCAAAGATTAAAAAAATTAGTATATTTATTTTGTAAATTTATATTTACAGTGCATTAATTGTTAACTTTGCTCTAAATCGAATTCTTAAAGTATGACAAAACGAGATCTTTTTATTCTGATTATTAAATTATGGGGACTTTATAGTATTGTATTATTAGTGTTTAATACTATGCCTTCCATATTGCAGGTTATGCCTTATGGCGTTGATGTATATTTGATTATATATATGGTTATTGCATTTGTTGTATCTACTATTCTTCTTGCTGTCTTGCTTTTTAAAGCTCCAAAAATAGTAGATTTACTTAAGCTTGATAAAGGATTTGAAGAGGAAAATATTAATTTTGGAGATATTAAATCCATTACCATTATTCGAATAATTGTGATATTTATGGGCGGCTCATTAGTGCTTTATCATTTCCCTTCTTTCTTACTAAATACTTATTATATTTTTAAAAGTCTTATTGTTGAAAGTCAAGGGCAAATAGATTATTTAGATTTTGCTATGCCATTGCAAGTTGATTACTATTCATGGATTTTAGGAATAATAAATATCTTTATTGGTTACCTTTTAATAACCAATAGTGAAAGAATTTCAAAATGGCTAGATAAAAAACAAGTAAAAGAACTAGATGTTGACTGAGTCATGATTAATCTAGTTCAGAGTACTATTTCTTGATAAATTTAAAAACCAGATTTACTTGCTTATTAGTCAATTGAAGGTAATAAACCCCCTTAGAAAGTCTTTCTAAGTCAGTGATATTATAGGTTTTTCCTCTGAATAGATCTGTCTTTAGTATTTGTCCATTTTGGTTTAATATTTTCATCGTTAATTCTCCATAATCTTCATCAAGTTCAATGTTTATTTCATTGTTTACAGGATTTGGGAAAATACGGATATTAGTATTATCATTATTTTCTAACAAACCAACACTTCCAATATAAACAAATACATCATCAGTAGAAAAGCATTGATTATTCACAGTAACTGTACCTATGATATTATTTACCCAATTATAAGTGCTGTCAATAATTATACTTTGAGTTGTTGCTCCTGTATTCCACGAATAATCAGTATATCCCGATGGTAATGACAAATTCAGTGTTTGATTGCTGCTTATAGTAGTATCATTTCCAAAATCCACAATTGGAGGAATTGTGAAAATCTTTGTTTCAAATGTATCAATATCTAAACACCTAGTTAGATATCCACCATTTACTTCAATTTTATAGATACCAGAATTGTTAATTGTAATTGTTTGCCCTATTCCTGCTATTATTCCAAAAGGTATGATAGTCCAAGTATATTGAGTTCCACTGCCTGCATTATAAACTAAAGTGGTATTATTGCAGAATGATGAGTCAGGCATAGTATTGTGAATATTTGGTTGATAAACTACATCAATTATTTTTGAATTTACGCCAGAGCATACGTTCGTTGAAGTCCCATAATTTGTTTCTATACTTAATATATGTTGACCAGATCCAAGACTAGAAGAGTTTAGTGTAATCCAATCCTGATTAAGAGGAATTCCAGCAGATATTCCATTAATATTCCATATATAATTTACAGTAGCAGTATCAGTAATGGCTTGTATTGTAATACTTTCTCCTTCGCATAAAAGAGTATCAGTGCCAATATTTACTGACATTCCTCTAGGGGTAATACAGTATGAGTATGATTTAGCTCCACTATATGCACATGCATTATCCTTTATAGTAGCAGTAAAACATTTTGTTATATTTATGTCAGATGAATTTGGCAGCCAAGAAAATTCTGCATATGCACTATCGGTATCATTGTAATAAGATGTAAATGAGGCATTTGGAATTCCGTTATTCCAACTTATGCTAAATTCTTCTGGATGTCCAGAAATTGTAGAGTTAAAGGTGTCTGCATCATATCCATTTATGTGAAAAATAAATGGAATATTACTTACGCACTTTTCAAGATTATATATGGTGTCGCTACTATTGTATATATGGGATAAAGTAGTGTCAATTCCTGATAAAACGGGTGTTTGATTATTGCAACTAAATATTATTAATTGAACATCTCTGTAGATAGTTCCAATTAATATAGGAACACCATTGATAGTTCTCCACTCTTCGACTTTAATTCCTGTGATTGTACTTAAAGTGTTTGATGGTGTAAAATTCATATTTCCTGTTTGTGAATCTATTGTAATGGGTGTTGTAGATGGTGCAAAGTTATTATATGTAAATGGATAGTTATATGTAACTGTTGCTGTAGGTGAGATCATTGGCGCATAAAAAGAATATGATAATGAATCTCCATCGGGGTCTATAGCTCCATAGTTATTATTGTGATTTTGTCCATTACAGATAATAGAAATTGGCTTATTGATAAAAATAGGAGAGCTATTATTTGGTGCAATAGCGTTATTAAGGAACGCAGGTATATACCAATCTGGCATGCCACTTATTATTGTTATTGGATTGCGAGTTCCGCTTGACCACGACATTGTCCAATCTGCACATGTAGGTAGCACAACAGTTGTTTGATAAACATACTCACGGATTCCATATTGGCTTGTGGGACCAGTTGTACAGGATGTAGGATTTGCACTACAAGCATTTGTGATTTCTACACCAGATCCAGGTATTTGTAATGCAGAAGTATTAAAATCGATAGAAGAATTTGACGAGCAATTAAAGTTTATTTGTGCTGAAGTTGGTGCTGCAATACCACTACAATCGCGGTAAAAGGATAGAGTTATTTCATACGAATTACCTCCCAAGCTTTTATAAGTTAAATCAGCACCAGCGAAGTGGGAAGCTGTAGCTTTATTATTACCAACAAAAATAATAAGAGATGAAAATAGGATAAACGTAAACAGTTTTTTCATAATTTAGGTTTTAGATATTTTAGAGAGCATAAAAGTAGTAATTTTTTCTTATTAAAGTACTTATCATCCTAATTATTTTACATAATACATAAAAGGCTATTTTCTAATTAGAAAATAGCCTTTTGATTTAGATAAGTTTTACGGATTTATCTCCCTGATAAATTTTTGGGGATACGTCCACTTTTTATAGCCTCAGAGCGAAGTCTGCGACCAACAATTCTTTCTGTCATTGCTCCAATTTCTAATACTTTGTCAATATCTAAATTGGTTTCAATATTCATTTCATCCATCATTACTACCATATCTTCAGTGGAAACTAATCCTGCTAAATTTGGATCTTTATAATAGTATGAGCCTGTTCCAGAGACGGGTACGCCGCTTACAAAATTTGCTGGTTGACCACCAAGGCCACCCATTGATGCTTCATAATTTGTCATTCCTGCTTGTAATGCAGCTAGTACATTTGCCAAACCCCATCCACGAGTAGTATGGAAGTGTACAATATGCTTATCAGGATTTCCAAAGTGATCCATTAGCATACTATAATATTGATAAACTCTATCAGGAGAGGCAGATCCGTCATGGTCAGCATGTTCCACGTCATTTGCTCCAATATCAATCCAGCGTTGAGCAAATTCTATTGCTTTACCCATTTCTGTAGGTCCTTCAATGGGGCAGCCCCAAATTGTACTAACTGTTCCGTTTACTTTTATACCTGCTGCTTGTGCTTTTGGAATCCATTCCTCAGCCATTTTCCAATACTCATCTAAGCTTAAACCCGAATTCTTTCTGTGATGCGATTCGCTGGTTGAAACCATAAATAGAATTCTATCAGGACCATAACCGTCAAGCTTTGCTTGGATAGCTCTTTCAACAGCTCTTTCGCGAATAGTAATAGCAGTAAGGCTTACGTCATCAAGCAGGTGCTTAACCTTTTTACTATTGCGGATGCCCTTAAAAAGATTATCTACATCTTTAAACTGTGGCATTCCCTTAGGATTACCAAAATTACTAACTTCAATATGCTTAAAGCCTGCTAAAACCAATTGCTCTAATGTCCATAATTTGGCCTCTGTAGGAATAAATATCTCCTCATGTTGGAACCCATCCCTAACGGTGATGTCTCCGATTGTTACTTTCTTTGGATAATTCATATGTTTATTTTTTATGTGTTGTGTGTTATGTGTTGTGTGTTGTGTGTTTCCTCCTTCGCTAATTTT
>JAOZKO010000410.1 GCA_029935325.1 Bacteroidales bacterium | reverse complement strand
CCAACGATCCATTATATTTAGATGGAAGCCAATGGTATTTAGATGCTATTAATGCTCCGGCAGCATGGGATAGTGTAACAGGCGACACAACCCAAATAATAGCAATAATTGATACTGGAGTTGACTGGGATCATCCCGATTTAGATGATAACATCTGGACAAACTGGAATGAAATACCCGACAACGGTATTGATGATGACAATAATGGATATGTAGATGATAGGCATGGATGGGATTTTGCAAATAATGATAACGATCCTAGCGATGATAATTCACATGGTACACATATTTCAGGAATAGTTGCAGGTGAAGGAAATAATTCAACCGGAATTACTGGAATAGCTTGGACTGCACGAATAATGCCAGTGAAATTACTTAATTCAACTGGTTATGGCTCCTCTTCAAATTTCGCCCAAGCAATTGAATATGCTTCTGACAATGGTTCTGTAATAATAAATATGAGTTTAGGAAACTATGCTCAATCTAGTATTGTAGAAACTGCATTACTCAACGCGTATTCTGAATCTGTTTTGGTTGCAGCAGCCGGTAATGATGCAAAAAAATTAGTGCAAGAGGGTGTTCCATCAGGAAACTTCTTTCCTGCTTGTTATGATTATGTTCTAGGTGTGATGGCTACAGATGATAATTGTGATTTAACTAATTTTTCAAATATTGATCCATCGGGGCCAATAGAATTTTGGAATAATTGGGGATATAACTATGAACTTTTTGCTCCTGGCGAAGGTATTGTAAGTACTTTTCCAAATGGAACATATAATTCATTAAATGGAACATCAATGTCTTGTGCAGTGGTTTCAGGAATTTGTGCACTGTTTAAATCATATAATGATACCGCATCTAATGAAGTTTTATGGGCTAATCTAATAATAGGCTCTCAAAATGGATGTGTAAATGCTTATAATACACTTGCTTTTGATTTAACTTCATATGGAGCAGACTTACATTATATTGATTATACTTTAATTGACACTCTTAGCGGATGTGATGCAGATGGAAAACCTGATGCTGGAGAAACTGTTGAATTGCATGTAACGGTTAAAAATACTGGTGATTATGCAGAAAATGTATGGTCAAAAGTAAGGTTGGTAAACTTATCAGATTCAACAAAAATTGAAATTATTGACAGCACTAGTTTCATTGGCGATATTTCAACTTTCTATACTATGAAAGGAGAACTAGATCCAATGCGCATAAAATTGGACTCCAATCTTATGAATGGCACTGAGGTATCCCTTGAGTTTCTTATATGGGTAGAAGGAGATGTGGATACTACATTCAAAACAATCTCATTAACTATTGAGCATGGGGAAGAGATAAAAGGTAATTATTCAAAATTACATTTAACTGGAGATGCTTTTTACTTGGTATCTGATGTTGCAATTATTGACTCTTTGATAATTGACCCAGGAGTTACCTTAACATTTAACCCTAATATGTTTCTTGCAACCCCAAATTATGTCTATGCTGTTGGAACCCCAGATTCGTTGATTACTTTCACAGGAGTTACTGAAGGTTATTATTGGAACGGAATTTTACAAGGAAATTTAACTAAATCAATTTATGAATATTGCTTGTTTGAATATGCAGATAGTCCTTTTCCATATGATAATCATAATGATACGTTACGAAATTGTATTTTTCAATATTGCAAAAATAGAGTTATCTCATATGGCTATTGGGGAGACCATCGTGGACTATTTGAAAAGAATATAATAACAAATCATAATGGTTATCCAATTTATGTTTCAAGTGATGCAGCTTTTAATAAAAATGGAATAATTAAAAACAATATTATTTGTGAAAATCCAACATCAGATTACGGCGGCTGGTGTGCAATGGTTATGAACGACTTTAATGTTTTAGGACCAAATGACACATTGCAAAGTGTTTTTGATAATGTTTTTATCAACAATTCAATTTACAATCTAATGACAGATCATGGATTGGCCTGGATACATTTCAGACAAAATTATTTTGGAACTACTAATATGGATGAGATACATGAAACAATTTTTGATTTTTATGAAAATTCTGAATTGTCAATAGCAGTTTTAGATTCAATCCTAAATGCTCCTCCTCCAGAATGCCATGGTGTAATATGGAAAGTAACTATAAACGACCTTGATCTACAAATTGAACCATTAAATACTTTTGGTGCAGAAACCTTAAAATTTGATGTGTATTTTAACAGGGCAATGGATACATTGATTTCTCCATCGCTAAGTTTTGGCTTATTGGATCCATACTTGCAAACTTATGTACTTGACTCAGCAAGTTGGAGTACTGATTCAACTATTTGGACCGCTTATCATACAATAGGAATTGAAACTGGAGATGGAATCCAAACAATCAGGGTAGAAGGAGCACAGGATACGGATCATTTTGAAATCCCTATAGAGCGTTCTAGATTCGAGTTTGTTATTCAGGCAGCGGGTGCTGCTTCTGTTGATTTTCAAGCCACAGAAGGAATTGGCAAAGTAGAATTAGAATGGCA
>JAOZKO010000409.1 GCA_029935325.1 Bacteroidales bacterium | reverse complement strand
CTATTTTACAATAATTATAATTTTATTATTTATTAGTCGCATTTCAGCAAACAAGTACTTTAAAACGTATTGATTCTCGGATATGTCGTTTTTCAGGTTTAATAATTAACTTAATGGTATGCACAACCAAAGAGTAAAGTTTAAAGCAAGTTTTTTATTGTATAATGAAATTAATTACCCTGATGTTTTTAGTGTTAGGGTTTCTAATATTATTTATTTCATTTTTTTTATTAACTAATAAATCTATAATTATGATTGATTCAGCAGTTGTTCTAAACGGACAAACAATAGCCTATACAATATATGCTGTTGTAATTCTTTTATTAATGCTTGCCTTTGGCTATTTGATAACCAAAGAGGGAAAGGCAGGAGTCTTAAAAACAAGTCTATTCTCAACTTTAGTTGTGATATTGGTTGTATTAGGTGTGTCGCTGCATCTAGCCACTAATATGACTATTCCTTGGGTATCAATGGATTTGAATAGACATAATATAACGCCAACTATGGTGTTTGATATTTCTATGGAAAACCATGAATTCACACTACCTGAAGAGCAGATGGTTGTTTCTGTAGGTGATACTGTTGTGTTTGATGTGGTTTCAAATGATTTAACTTATGGTTTTGGTATTTTCAGACAAGATGGATCAATGGTTACACAAATGCAAGTTGTACCAGGGCACAGAAATGATTTGATGTGGAAATTTCTTAATGCAGGAATATATACTATTCGTTCCACAGAATATTCTGGACCTAAAGGGCATCAGATGATTATGAAAGATGCATTAAAAGTTGTAGAATAATTATTAACCTATAAAAGATATAAATTATGAGTTATAAAGATACATTAATGAATGGCGTTGAAGGTATATTTAAACCTGATAGCCTAACACCAATGCAAAAACTAGCATTGCGTTTTGTAGTAATGGGTATATTATTTTACGGACTTACTACTATTGAAGGTATGATAATGCGAGTATTCCAAGTTGAACCAATTGTAGGGATGGATGCAAGTCATTATTTTGCAATTTTAACTGCCCACCCTTTAGTGGGTATATTTGGTTCTTCATATTCAATTGTATTTGGAGCTTTCTTATTTTTAGTTCCATTTTTAATGGAGAAACCTTTGTATAGCGTAAAACTTGGAAACTGGAGTTTCTTATTGATTACGATAGGTACAATTACTTTTTGGGGGTCAACATTTATTTCGCATTACTCTCCATTATATACACTTTACTGGCCATTGCCTGCCGACTTTACTCAGTTTGGAGCAATAGGTGGTGCAGTATTCATTTTGGGAATTGCCCTAGTTATGGTAGGAACATTATTTTTTGTTTTTAATATTTTCAAAACCATTGCTTATGTTCCAGAAGGAGAAACACGAAAAGCTTCCGGATTAGCAATGTTAGCATCTGCAACAGGTTTTTCATGGGCTGAGAGTATTTTCAGAAAAAAGAGTAAGCGTAGAGAGCATTTAGTTCCTTCGTTACCAGTGGCTGCTATTGCCAGAGGAACAGTTGATACAATGCTTAATGCAGTTATTTTAACTTTTACAGGTGTTCTCATATTGGTATATATGGTTGCTGAGATTTTAGGTTATAGTTTAAAAGACACAGCCGTTGATGCACTTTTATATAAAAATTGGTATTGGTGGGGACTAGATCTTATTGCTGATGGTTTGGTACTTATTTTTGTTGCTGGAACATGGTATCTGTTAGCTACTCTTATTACAGGTAAGAAGTTATATATGATGAGAATTGCCCGTTTAGCACTTTGGGTAGAGTTAATTGTTTCATGGACTGTATGGTCGCATCACTTAATGTCAGATCAAGGTCAACCAGGTTGGTTAAAAGTAGTTTCTGGAGAAATGGTTACAGCTTTTGAGCTTATTACTCAGGGTCTTGCTTTCGTTATTGTACTTGTTACACTTTGGAGTGCACGCCCATTAAAAATGACAAGCCCTTTGAAATTCCTATTGGGAGGTTTATTAGGATTTGCATTAGCTGTTCCTGCAGGAATTATTCAAGCAGACCTTGGAATAAACAGAATACTACATAATACACAATGGATTATTGGACCTCACGTTCACGTTGCAATATTAGTTGGTTTAGTTATGACACTTTATTCTGCTGTTTATTTCCTATTCCCAATACTAACAAATGGAGCTAAATTTTATAGTCAAAAATTAGTAAACTTCCACTTCTGGGCTCATATTATTGGTGGTGTTGGAATGGGTGCATTTATGGGAATGGCCGGAATGAAAGGTATGCTACGTAGAACAATATATTATGAAGGAGAGTATAATCTTTATATGATTTTAGCCGCTATTTGCGGAACATTAATGCTACTTGCATTTTTCGCTTTCTTATATAATATAATAATGTCAGTAGGTGTTAAAGGAGTAATAGGAATTTTCACTCCTGCAAAACTAAAAACTACTGCTTTATTGCCAGAGAAAGAATAGATTAAGGAATGATTAGTAAATAAGTTGTAATAGTAGACGAAGTTGCTTTGTTCTTTA
>JAOZKO010000408.1 GCA_029935325.1 Bacteroidales bacterium | reverse complement strand
GTTTCAATATTACTAATTAAACTAAACAAGCTATCCACAGTACAAATTGGAACAGCAGCAATCGTATGCCTATAACGAATATGCTTAATATCAATCCAATTATGGTCAACTATTCGGCCTGTGCCACTTGTTCTATCATCCAATACATCATTATGAAACAGCACTAAAATGCTATCCTTGGTCATTTGAATATCTAGTTCAGAACCATCGGCACCAATTCCTAAAACTGGTAAAACTGCTTCAACTGTATTCCCTGGGTACTTATATAGTTCACCCATTCCCCTATGACCAAGCACCATAATTGTATTGTGATTTAGGTTCTCTATTTCAAACCCCCTATCCTTGGAGCAGGAAATCATCAGGCTAAAAATTATTAGCAGTAGTATTTTATTTATATCTCTTTTCATTTTCCGAAGGCGTATCCTATTTTTAATCTATATATTGCCCAAAACTCTCCACTCTCGCTTATCCATATTGAGTTTTTAGAATTTACTTCTTTATCAAATGGGAAAGTCAGCAAATTAAGATATAGCGAACTTGAGAAGTCAATAATTAAACGCTTTCTAATAAGGAACTGCACTCCTAACACTCCACCAACTGATAATTGTACTGATGATTGATTATTACTGGAATACTCTCCTGTTCTAGAATCAAAATAATCATAATTGGTATAGTAATAGTGCATATCAGCGCTACCACCAATATGTATTCCTGACATTCCTGATTTGTCAAATTCTAGAGCATAATATCTATAATTTGGAGCAATATGAAATCCTTTAGTTACAACTGTGATTTTGCTATAAGGCAAGTCAGGGATATTCTGAAAAAAATCATAATATTTATAATACTCGTATTTATCAAAATAGCCAATATCAAAATCTATTATAAGCGATGACCTTTTTTCTAGCTTTTTCTCAAACTCAAGACCAATAATCTGCCGGCTTATATTTGTCACTAGCTCATTTGTTGACAAAACCCTTAGCTTAATGGCGTATTTTCTATATATAGTATCTTGCTGGCTAATGGAATCGACTTCAATATTCTGACCAATTAGCAAGTTTGAAATAAATAAAAAGAATATGGCTATATACCTATGCATTATTTAAGATTATAATTTTTGAGTTGACTTCCAATACGCACTATTTATGTTTTTTGATTGTTTATTTTATGGTGTAAAGATATGAAAATACAGTATAGAATTTGGCAAACTTTATATTTGGGAATCAATTTATTGAAATTTATCTCTAAAATCTTTTATTTTGTGCTTTGTATGACTTTGACAAACAACTTATATCTAACACTATAAGAATGGTTGAGCTTCTTCGCTCTATTAATTAAGTAATTGGTTTAAAGTGGAAATAAACTCTAAAGCCAAAATATATATATTGAATTTGTTAATAAAATATGGAATAAGATTTTATAAAGGTTTGAGTTATTTAACTACTTTTGGTTTTGTTCAACACTGCGTAAATGCTATAAACCTAGACAGATGAAAAAGCTATCAATGATTATTTTATTGCTTGTCGTTTTAAATTTAATACTAACAACGGCATGCAATAATAAAGACGAAGACCCTATATCACAGAAATACAGTGTTGCCATGCTTGCAAGTGGTGATACTTTCGATGATTTAAGTTTTCTGCAGAGTTGTAAAGAGGGTATGGAAAGGGCAAAGGATGATTTCAATCTGTCTGTTGAGTACAATATCGATACCACATCTAATCAATATCAGGCAAGGATAGATACCTATGGTGATTCTGATTTTGACCTAATAATTGCAATTGGATTTATGTGGGATGAGGCAGTAGTAAACGCAGCAAAAAAGTTTCCAAACTTAAAGTTTATTATTGTGGATGCGGAATTATCTGAATCTCAAGCTAATGCCATAAGTATTTTGTTTGACGTTGACGAAGCGGCCTACCCTCTTGGTTTTTTATCTGCCTGGTGGGCTGATGCCAACGATAATACTGACCCTAAGTTAGGATATGTAGGAGCATTAGAGATACCACAAATACGACAGTTTATTGAACCATTTAGTAATGGAGCCGACAGATACAATCAGCAATATGGAAAAACTGTTGAGATTACCGGTGTTTATGCTGGTGATTTTTTTAATATGGACTTGGGTAAGCATCTGGCTGATAGCTTAATTACCACTGGTACTGACGTAATATTTGGAGTTGGCAGCGAAACAGGTAATGGCGCTCTTCTTAGAGCCAAGGAACTCGGGAGAGTGTGCATAGGTGTTGATGTTGATCAGTATTATTCGTTTCCTGATGTATCTGCCAGCCTACTTTCCTGTGCTATGAAAGGTTTAGACAACGCCATATATGAAGTAGTAAAATCATTTGCTGAAGACAATTTTGTTGGCGCTCTTAATTACAATGGCAAACTTGCTAATGAAGGTGTTGGAACTGCTCCCTACCACGATTACGAAACCCTTATCCCTGATAGTATTAAAACTGAAATAGAAAATATCAAGGCTGGTATTATTGATGGAAGTATATCTACTGGGTGGTAGT
>JAOZKO010000113.1 GCA_029935325.1 Bacteroidales bacterium | reverse complement strand
TAATCCGATAGCTATCGGATGGAATTAAGGACCTTGCTAAACTGATTAGTTACTTATTTCTTCAAAAGAAAGACCTTAATCTGTTGAGCAATAACTTTGTTCCGATAAATGTTTATTGTATCAATACAAGTGATTTGAGAATATGTATCAGCATATAACTCAAATGGATCCCTTCCAGCTCTTTGAGGCTGAATAAATAATGCCTCATCAGGAGGACTTTTAAAACCTCGCTCTATATTTATTCTTTGATATTCATGTAAATCCGCTAAAGTTCCAATTAACATTATTTCATAATCAGTATTGCGACACAAATAATAATCAATATGTGCACCATTATACCATTTGTTTGCAACAATCATTTTAGTATTAGTAGGATAATCTTTACTATTATCAAGTAGTTTTCCGCTAAATTGCGACCAACCATACATATCCAGAGTTACATCATCTTCCACTTTTGAATTATCCACAGTTTGGGTATTATTAATAAAAAGCCCCCCTTGAATAACTCCAAGTGCAGTAATATACAATATGCTTGTAAAAGCAATTGTGATATATAATATCTTTGGAAAAGACTGCTTTTTTAAATCATCGAGATACGATGCTGCTAGAATAATCATTAAGTAATAACCCGGAGCTGACCAATGCGGAAATGTTGCTCTAAATAGTGAGAAAAACAAAAATGCTCCTATAAGAGGAAGTGAGAACCAAAGGATAAAATAATAATTTGAGGCTGTAATAAACCGTTTCTTTTTCCAAGTGAAAACACCAATATAGGCAAGTATAAAAATAAAGAAATTATTATATACAAACTGACCAAAGAACTCTCTAAAGAAATATAAAGGATTGAAAGAACCAAAAAAGCTAAGTCGGGACTCATGAAATTTGAAACTCGCAAAATCATTATTCACATTCCATAAAATAACTGGAGTAAATGCTAGTATTGTAAGTAATATAGAAATATAAACTCTATAATTTGCTATAACTTTTTTGAAGTAAGAAGTCTGATAAATTGTTTTATAAAGCACCAATAGACCAAAGCTAAACCACAGTATCAGAATATGATATTTAGTAATTGCTCCTAATCCAACAAACAAACCAAAGTATAGAAGGTGAAGGTTTTTTGTGTTGCTGCTACTATTTTTGTCAAAGAATTTGAAAGCACTGCGCAATGCCAACAACCAAAACAAACTAAGCAGTCCGTCAGGAATGATAAAGAATCCACTAATAATAAAAACATAAAAACTGCATTGCGCTAATATAGCTGCCATAAAACCAGCTCTAGCAGACTTAATAGATTTTCCTATATCGTAAATCAACCAAGTGCTAATGGATACAGCCACCAATGATGGCAATCGGATTGCCCATTCAGCATCAATAAAGTGCCCGAAACTTAGGATATTAATTACAATAAAAAGCAAAGGAGGGTGATCAAAATAACTTAGCGCAGGATTTGCTGATAACAGCCAATAATACACCTCATCATTTCCAAATTCTAGATTATATGCGAAGAAAAATCGAGCAATAAAACTAATACCAATCACATACCAGATTAGTTTGTTGTATTTATTTGTTATTGGTTTCATATTCTATCGCTCTATTTGAATTTTCAAAAATATACAATTTTCATTCACGCGCTTAGAAAGTATGAAAAGAAAATTTTTGTCACAATTTTTTGCTTAATACATAACAAAAAAGTAGGCACACAAA
Source organism: Bacteroidales bacterium (assembly GCA_029935325.1). Taxonomy (GTDB): domain Bacteria; phylum Bacteroidota; class Bacteroidia; order Bacteroidales; family UBA1556; genus UBA6267. Next base: position 6,693 of record JAOZKO010000113.1, on the reverse strand, counting down.
TAGTCAATTATGTATTTTTCTAATTTAGGCTAAAGCCAGTTGAAAATCAAGATTATTAATCATTCTAAAATTTCAACAAAAAGAATCGACTAAAAGAATTATTTTTGCAAAATTAATTTTTCACATGAGGGTATATTTATTATTTGGTTTTATATTATTGATAACGCATAGCACTTTTGCTCAAAAGCAAAAGCGGCAGCATTATTATACTCAAATTCAAGGGATTTATGGGAAGCCAATAATATATTCCGATAGTTTGGGATCAACTTTGGAAACTCCTTTTTTTGCTGGTAATTTTAGACTCGGCGTTCAAACAAACGGAGAGAAAAATCAAGATCAGTTCTTAGGTTTTCCTAAATATGGTATTGGATTATTTCATGCAAACCTCAATAATATAGACACTTTAGGAAACCCATGGGCTGCATATGTATTCTTTGAAGCACCTATTTTTAGAAGCGGAAATTTTAGTTTAAATTATGATGCAGCACTTGGTTTAGGATGGGGTTTCTCGGAATATGATTCCATAACAAACAATCAGAATGATTTAATAGGATCAGATATTACAGCATACTTTTCAATAGGACTTATGGCTGAGTATCGTATAAGTCCACGGGTCTCAGCAAATGCTGGCATGAGTTTTATACATTTCTCAAATGGTACATTGCAAACTCCCAATAAAGGAATGAATCTATACGCTGGGAATATTGGTTTAAGTTATTACTTCCAAAGGCCTACTACAAATTCCTATAAACCTGCTTCCCTCAAAAAGCAAGATTTTCAGAAAATAACAAAGTATAATGAGATGGATTTCACATACTCCATAAGTGGTAAAACAACCAATAAAGAATACGGTAGAGGTCCAGAATACTTTGTCTCTAGCTTTGTGATGGATTTCTATAGGCGATACCATTGGGTAGGAAAACTCGGTGGCGGAATTGACCTTATTTATGATAGTTCTCTAAAGGAAGATTATACTGAAGAAGTTTCTGCAAGTAAATTTATGTTTGTTGGTGTGCATATTGGTCATGAGCTTATAATTTCAAAGGTTAGCCTTATTGGAAATATCGGAACCTATATTTACAAAGGAACTCCGGCAAAAGGATCATTTTTCTTTAGAGTTGGTCTTAAATACTATGCAACAAAGAATATTTATGCTAACCTAACTTTAAAAACCGCCAATGGTTTTAGAGCTGATTTTATAGAATTTGGGCTTGGTTACCGATTGAGCTTTGAAAAATAAAAACAGCAAAAATCAATAATAAGTATTGATAAATCCATAATTTATAATAAATATCACTTTTTTCTTGACTTAGCCTTTTCAATATCGTATATTTGTCCACTGCTCAAGATAAACGTTCATTAATTGCTCATTATTAACTACTTAATAATAATTGACTCAAATGGTTGACATAAATACACTAAAATAATAAAATCAATTTAATAGCAATTATTATTAATACATTTACTAGTCAATTTTTTCTTTTCTTAATGATTTTGTGTTGAGTATTTTAAATGCGTCAAAATAATTAATTTGATAATATATTTAATAAACTAAAACAACACGCTATGAAATCTATTCTACTTAACCTATGTAAATCGGGGATATTCCTCACTTTGGCAATGCTCTTGCCTTTCTTTGGATTCAATCAAATTACAACTTACCCCTACGCAAATGACTTCGACTCCTGGACTACAAATTCAGCTGCTTATAACTGTACCGCCGATGGAACAATTACTCTTTCTGACAGTTGGACAAATATAACTGGTGATGATTTTGACTGGAATGTATATTCAGGACCTACTGCCTCCAGCAGCACTGGACCATCCTCTGGATACGGAGGAAGCGGTAATTATCTTTATGTGGAGGCATCATCCTGCTATTCAAAAACAGGCAGTATTACAATGCCCGATTTGGATTTAAGTGTGGTTTCAAACCCACAACTTATTTTTCATTATCATATGTATGGCACTACAATGGGCTCATTAAGTGTTGAAGTATCAACCAATAACGGTTCATCGTGGTCATCTAGTATTTGGTCAAAATCAGGAGACCAAGGGAACTCATGGATAGAAGCTACTGTTAGTTTAGCAGCCTATACTTCCTTTGCCGATCTTAGAATTCGATTTACAGCAACAACAAGCACTAATTGGGATGGTGATATTGCAATTGATGAAGTTCATGTGGAACCAATTGCTCCTTCAAATCAGCAAGAAAGCAATGTCACTCAGAGTGGTGCTAGCTTAAGCTGGACAGAAAATGGCACTGCAACTTCATGGGATATAGAATATGGAGTAAATGGATTTACCCAAGGAGCTGGAACAACTGTAACAGGGGTAACAACAAATCCTTATAGTATTTCTGGTCTTACTGTATCCACATCTTATGATTGGTATGTACGAGCAAATTACAGTAGCACCATTAAATCCTGCTATACTGGCCCATCTACATTTACCACATCCTGTGGAACACAAACAGCAGCTTATACTCAAGATTTTGATGGCTTAACACCAAATAATGGCTCAGTGGTATGCGCCACAACTTATGATATTACATCAATCTGTTGGGATAATGATGTCACCTCAGACAATAAATATTGGGTAGCAAGAAGTGCAGCATCAGCATCGGTAACCACTGGCCCTACTTCTGATCAGTCAGGAACTGGAAACTACGTTTTTCTTGAGGCCTCCTCATGTTATAGCAAAACAGCAAACTTGCATTCTCCAACCATTAATTTCTTATCGCTAAATAATCCTGAATTATCATTTTATTATCATATGTATGGCTCCACAATGGGAAGTTTAAATATATATTATTCAACTGATAATGGGAGTAATTGGTCGAGCGCAATTTGGTCAATATCTGGTGATCAAGGCAATAGTTGGCAGCAAGCATTTATTGATATTTCATCAATAAGTTCACAAACTGCTGTAATTTTCCGCCTACAAGGTATTACTGGCACAAGTTATAGTAGCGATATATCAATTGATGGATTTAGTGTGGCAGAAGCCATCAATTGCTATTACCCAAGTAACCAAAGTGTTAGCAGCATTAGCAATACAAGTGCTCAACTATCATGGACAGCAGGCTCTAGCGAAACTTTATGGGATATTGAATATGGTGCAGCAGGCTTTACAGCTACTGGCACTCCCAATATCTCGTCAGTAAGTTCAAATCCCTACACACTGTCATCACTAACAGCAGGAACTCAGTATGATTGGTATATCAGAGCTAATTGCGGTTCTGGAAATTATTCAAACTGGATAGGTCCTATACAGTTTTCTACAACATGTACTGCTCCTACTGCAGCAACATTACCATTTATTGAAGATTGGGAAAGCTCAAATGGAATTACATTCAACGCTGGTTTAATCTGTTGTAATAGTACTTACCAGTGGAATTTTGAAAACTCTGCCGCAGAAGGGAGAGCAAGTTGGGGAACAGATTCTTATAGCAGTAATGGTGGATCTGGAGGAATAACCCTTGACAGAAGTCCTTCGGGATCAATAATAGTTAATGCAGCAATCCTTACAATCAATCTAAGCAACTATACTTCTAGCAGTAGTCTTTACTTATCTTTCGATTGGACAGACCATAGTGATGAAGAGCATAGTGGTGATAAAGTTTGGATAAGAGGAAATTCATCAGCAAGTTGGATAGAAGCATATGATATTGACCCCGTTTCATTTACTAACGGTACTTTCAATATTGTTTCAGGCATTGATATCGATGCACTTTTAACAGCAGCTTCGCAAACAGTAAGCTCAACTTTTCAGGTAAAGCTAGGACAGGAAGATAACTTCCCAGTTGGAACTGATGGTATAACGTATGATAATATAAAAATTGAAGAATCAGGTTGTTCAGCACCTTCATCACAAACTACATCAAGTATTACTACCACATCTGTAATACTTGGATGGACGGAAAGTGGTTCCTCCACTACGTGGGATATTGAATATGGTGTTCATGGCTATACACAAGGAACGGGAACAACAGTAAATGTTTCCACAAACCCATATACTTTAACAGGTTTAAATACTGGAGGCCATTACGATTGGTATATACGAGCTAATTGTGGCGCATCAAATTCATTATGGGTTGGGCCAAATATTTTTACTACAAATTGCGGATCACTTACTGCCATAACTTTACCTTATACTGAAGGTTTTGAGGGTGGAAATGGATATATAAAAAATGATGCGCTATTGTATTGTGGACCTGGTTACCAATGGGACTTGACAACTACTCTTGATAACGGAAGGGTCTCCTATGGGTCTTTTGCAGAACAAACAAATACAGGTAGTGGTGCAATAACTCTAGATGTTGATGCTAGTGGTACAGATAATGTAAACCACTTAGATTTGACAATGAACTTAAGTAATTATACATCATCAACAAATCTTGAGTTTGCTTTTAGCTATGTTGATCATGGTAATGAGAATAATAGCGACAATAAAATATATATTAGAGGAAGCTCATCTGATTTATGGGTAGAGGTTTATGATTTATTACCAGCCTCTCAAACTGATAATGTATATACTGATGTTACAAGTATTGATATCGATAGTGAACTCTCAGGTGCTACACCATCGCAAACGGTAAGTTCTTCTTTTCAGATTAGATTTAGTCAGGAAGATGATCACTCAGTACCAGATGATGGAATATCATTTGATGATTTGAGTGTAAGCTTAGTGGCATGTTCTCAGCCTACAAACTTAAGTGCGGCAAATATTACCACCACATCTGCCGATTTAGGTTGGACAAATAGTGGATCTAGTTGGGATATTGAAATAGGTGCAGAAGGTTTTACTCCTAGTGGCACAGCAGACGCATCTACTTCTTCAAATCCATATACATATACTGGGCTTACCGCGAATACTTCCTACGATTTTTATGTAAGGAACGACTGCGGCTCTAGTACTTATTCTTCATGGACAGGTCCATATACTTTTGAAACTTCTGCCATTGTTTCATCTTCAATTGCCATTAAAACCACCTATTGCTCCCCTACTTATTCTAGACTCAATGAAATAGGATCAAGTACCTCGCCTGAGCTTTATTTTTATGATAAATTTTCTTTCACAGTTCCAACAACAGGCAACTATACCATAACTACAGAATATAATTACGATGGTTATGTTCATCTCTATCAAACTAGTTTTAATGCAAGTAGTCCTACAACAAATTGGTTGTGTGGAAATGATGATTATGAAGGAATTGCGAAGTCTCAATTAGCAGATGTCAGCCTTACTTCTGGCACCACTTATATATTGGTACATTCATCCTGGGATACATATGAATATGGTAATTTTGGCACTGGAACAACTACTATTGAAGGAGTTGGAAGTGCTACAGTACCTTCCACTGGTGATATTTATGGTGATGCAATTGGAGTTGCAGGAGAGATTTCATCAACTGATGGGACACAAAGAACTGCAACCTACGAATGTGATGATGACTTAGGATGGACACATTTTTACGATAATAATTCCTCTAGTGACGACTATGGTGATGATATTATTATTTTATCAATTAAGAAAAACAGTAATGATATTGGAAATATTGGAGATGCTGGTTTCGCAGTATATATAGATGGAGATAATGGTGCAGCACATGTAATTGAAACTGGAACAAACTATGTGACAACCTTCCATGGCTGGTGGGTATTTAATAGATATTGGAAAGTTACCACAAACGACGAACCTAGTACCGACGTAAGTGTTAGGTTCTATTATACACAGGATGATTTTGATGATGTTGCAACCGCAATCTCAAATGATGCAGGAACACCTCCAAGTGCCCATACAGATATGCTTTTTTATAAAATAAATTCCGTAACCGGTACTTACGATGTTGACCCTTCACAAGGGCATACTTCTGTGCCAGAATCTGCTACTTATAGTGGCGATGGATATTGGGGCTATACTCATGGTACGGCTTCTACTTCGAATTGGAATCATGGCACATATGATGGCGAACATTTTGGCGAATATATTGTAGGTCGCTTTAGTGGTGGCGGTGGCGGAATCTCTGGTTTTAATGGAGGAGATCCTCTTTCAATTGAACTTATGGAATTCTATGGTAATGTATTGGAAAATACAAACGAGCTAATTTGGACAACTTCATCTGAAATTAATTCCGACTATTTTATAATTGAAAGTTCGGAAACAATTGATGGAGAATATAAGCAGATTGGAAAAATCAAAGCCTCCGGGAATTCAAATCAATTAAAACAGTATAGATTTATTGATAGCAATCCATATTCTACAAGCTATTATAGACTAAAAGCATTTGATTACCAAGCAAATTTTAGCACTTCAAATATTCTAACACTTAAAAGAAAATCCACAACACTTAGCATTGTGAATATATTTCCAATTCCTTCCTCTGATATTGTGTATTTATCTTATGAATCTCCCAATAATTCACCAATAAACTTATCATTAATTGATAATACTGGACAAAAGATTTATAGTTCAATATTTGAAACCAATATGGGGAGTAATTTAGTTAAACTTGATTTATCAACCATTGCTCCAGGAGTATATATGATTGAACTCTTTCAAGACAAGAGAAAAACATCTCATAAGTTAATAATTAATTAGTTAGTTATTTTTTCTAGCCTATTGTTAGGCTAGTGTTGTTTAGTTTGACGAAGCCTGTGTAGTGTGGGCTTCGTCTTTTTAGTGCCTAAT
>JAOZKO010000407.1 GCA_029935325.1 Bacteroidales bacterium | reverse complement strand
TAGCTTTGCCCAATACACCTACACAACACAACCCAATGCGGCAAATGGTAAAGATGCTATTATTTCAGAATCAAATACGTCTAATTTAGGTTCTAACCACCAGTTGTGGGCTCTTGCATGGACTTATGGAGGAAGTAATATTGGTAGAGGTCTTGTACAATTTGACTTAACACCTATCCCTAGTACTGCGATAATTACAGACGCTCGACTTTCATTATGGGCATGGAATCAATCAGGAGGTGCAGGCCCTCATTCACAATATCAAGGAGATAATTCAGCCTATATTGAACGAATTGTTAATTCTTGGCAAGAAATGACTGTTCTTTGGACAAATAAACCAGGTACTACGACTTTGCATAGAGACTCTATTCCCGGCACAACTAACCCAGCACTAGATTATCCTAATATCGAAGTTACTCAATTGGTTATTGATATGATACAATATGGTAATTATGGTTTTATGCTTCGACAAAAGATTGAAAGTCCCTATCATTTACTTAACTTTTGTTCAAGTGATTATCAAGACACCACAAAACACCCAAAACTTGTGGTTTCATACTTTACTATGGATATGATTTATACGAATGTTAGCTGCCATGGCCAAACTGATGGAACAGCCAAAGTTGTTTTGGGGGGAAATCCAAGTAATATCACCTACAAATGGAGCAATGGAGCAATAACAGACTCTATCGGAAATCTATCTCCAGGAACCTATTTCGTAACTGTTCACTATTCAGCATCTGATAGTTTGATCGACACAATTTCAATAAGTGAGCCTCCACCACTTCTTTTGAGCACGTCAAATGGTGCAGTTATTTGCCAAGGTGAATCTACTCAAATTTGGGCTTTGGCAAATGGCAATTCAATATATTCCTATTTTTGGAGTAATAATTTGCCCGACACTTCCCATCAAATTGTCTCCCCTACTATTTCAACCCTTTATTCTGTATTTGCTATCGACTCCAATAATTGCCCTACGGATACCTCAACAATCATCATTGCAGTAAATCCAAAACCTCAGCCTAGTTTGGGAGCTGATCGTATTATTTTTAAGAATGATAGTTTAGAACTGTATCCTGGGTTATTTAATAAATACTTATGGAGCACAGGAGATACTACTCCCTCAATTTTAGTCTATGGTAACATACTTTCCATTGGAAATCATAAATATATCGTTGAAGTAGAAGATAATAATTGCAGTGCAAAAGATTCTATGACAATAAGTATTGTAAGCGGTATTGATAGCAAAAGTGCAGAAGTGCCATTTAAGATCTTTCCAAATCCTGCTAGAAATTGGTTGAATATATCAAATGAAAAATCAATTTTTATTAAGCGTTTACTAATCTACGACATCCAAGGCCGACTTATAAAGCAAGAATTAATTGAATCAAAATCAATAAATATTAGTTGTAGTATTTTTGGCTATGAAAAAGCTACTTATATATTAGTTATTGAAACTCGCGATAGTACAAAGAAGCTTACATTCAATGTGAACTAGTCTAAACTTTAATAAACCTACTAAATGAAAAATAAGATCAAAAAACAAGCTTTTAGAACTCTAATTATAGTTTTTCTATTTGGAAATATTTTTATCTCACATAATCTATTTGCTCAATATACTTATACCACTCAGCCCAATGCCACAAATGGTAAAGATGCTATCATTTCAGAAGCAAACACATCTAACCTAGGTAGTAACCCACAATTATGGGCTGAAGCCTCCACTTTTGCAGGAAACAGTAACATAGGTAGAGGGGTTCTTCAATTTAATTTGACTCCAATACCTTCTAACGCAATTATTGTCGATGCCAAACTATCACTTTGGGCTTGGGATAGTAATGCAGGAATTGGCAGACATCATAATTCTGGTTATAACTCTGCCTATATTCAACGTGTTACAGGCCAATGGCAAGAAAATACAATTATATGGAGTAATAAGCCGTCTTCAACAAGCCTTCATCAGGTAACTCTTGCTGCTAGCACTAATCAATATCAAGATTATCCAAACATTACAGTTACTCAACTGATTAAAGACATGATAAATTACGGCAATTATGGTTTTCTATTTAAACAAGTTTTGGAAACACCATACCGTTGGTTGAACTTCTGTTCAAGTGATCATACTATTGCATCTGAACGACCTAAGTTAGTAATTTCTTATTATACTTTGAGTGTCGAACAAACCAATATTCAATGCAATGGACAGAATAATGGAAAAATAAAGCTTAATGTAGGAGGCAGTACTTATGCAACAACCTACTTATGGAGTAATAATGCAGTAACAGATTCTATTTACAACCTTAGCCCTGGAAATTATTCAGTAATTATTCAATATTCAGCGACCGATACTGTAATTCGGCATTACACTATTAGCCAACCATCTGCAGTGAATATATCAACTTCTTCAAACTTTGCAATGTGTGAAGGAACAACATCCTCAATATATGCTTTAGCAAGTGGTGGTACAGGTACAAACTTTACTTATCATTGGGATAATAACTTGTCAAATAGTGCTGTGCATATAATATCACCAGCACTTTC
>JAOZKO010000406.1 GCA_029935325.1 Bacteroidales bacterium | reverse complement strand
ATCATAGGATATTTGTTGCAAGAGAGGTGGATTTTTAGACTTTGAAATATTAATAGCTTAAATTTTTTGTAATATATTATACGATGGTATCGTATATAAATTATGTTTTTTATACGATGCCATCGTATAATTATTAAGTTATTTATACGATGGCATCGTGTATATTAAAATTTTCATTATATTTGCAGCTTAATAATCTCAAGACCATTTGCAATATGAACTCGATACTATTTAGATATAATCCCTGGTGGGAGAATGAGTTTACACCAAGCTTTTTCGAAAGAAAAGAAATTACAGATTCATTAATCAATAACTTAAGTAGCAAGCAAATCATTGTACTTTTAGGAATGCGAAGAGTTGGCAAAACATCTATATTAAAGCTAATGATTCAGAAGCTCATTGAAATGTCCATTGAGCCTAAACACATACTTTATCTTAGCTTAGATGAATATTTATTGAAAGATAATAATATTCATGAGATTGTTGATCACTTTAGGCAACTAATGAAATTAGAATTCAGTGAAAAAATATATCTATTTTTTGACGAGGTAACTTATCAAAAAGACTTTGAAATTCAAATCAAAAACTTATATGATAGTCATAATGTAAAAATCTTTATCTCCTCATCAAATTCCATGGTTTTGGAAGACAAAAAAGCTTTATTGACTGGTCGCACATTTAATATGGAGATTTTACCATTAAATTTTGCAGAATATTTAGACTTCAAGAATATCCGACTGAAACAAAGCGAAAATCATTTAGTGAGAACATATTTTGATGAATACTTAAAAACTGGTGGGATTCCTGAATATGTAATTAATAATAACTTTGTTTATTTAAAGAACCTAGTTGACGATATTATTTATAAAGACATTGCAGCCATTCATAATATTAAAGATATTAAGATACTAAAAGATATGTTTTTGCTCCTTATGGAGCGTTCGGGAAAACAAGTCAGCATTAATAAAATAGCTAATATTTTATTAATTTCACCAGATACTGCTAAGCGGTATTTTAATTATTTTGAACGCACATTTCTAATCCACCTAATCAGCCGAAAAGGTACAACAAATGAGCGGATTCGTTCTGCAAAAAAGGTATATGCAGGAGATATTGGCATTCGAAACTATTATACGGGTTATCGTGATATCGGAAGTATTTTTGAGAACTATGTATATCTAAAAATCAAACATTTATCTCCAGAATACATCTATCAAAATACTGAAGAGATAGACTTCTACACCGAAGATAAACGTTTAGTTGAAGCAAAATACCATGACGAAGAATTATCAAAAAAGCAGCAAATACTCTTTGATAAAACCATTGCAAACAAGAAGTATATTATTCGTAACGAACAAGATATCATTAATTTTTTAAGTGAATAAATTAATAGATGATGAAAACAAAAAACCAATCAACCATCTGCGCACCCGCCACAGGAAATGGTGGAGCAATAAATATTGTACGAGTCTCAGGACCTGATGCTATTAGTATTGTTGATTCTATTTTCAAAGCCAAAAAACCGAATTTTACATTAGCAGAATCACAATCGCATCAGATTCACTTTGGGGATATTATAGATAATGGCTTGGTTTTAGACGAAGTATTGGCTTCTGTATTTCAGGGAGTTAAATCATATACAGGAGAGCCTAGTGTAGAATTAAGCTTACATGCTTCTCCCTATATTTTGCAAAGAACCTTAGAATTACTCACCGAAAATGGTGCTAGAATGGCTGAGCCTGGTGAGTTTTCAATGCGCGCCTTTTTGAACGGCAAGCTAGATTTAGCACAAGCTGAAGCTGTTGCCGATTTAATTGCCTCAGCGTCAAAATCGGCCCACTCTACTGCAATCAAGCAGCTTAAAGGTGAGTTCAGCAATCGACTTAAAGTACTAAGGCAACAATTGCTGGATTTTGCTTCTCTTATTGAGCTTGAGCTAGACTTTGCTGAAGAAGATGTAGAGTTTGCTGATAGAACTAAGTTTATTGATTTGGTCAGCGAAATAAAGCAAGAGGTTGATAGATTGATTCATTCATTTAAAATTGGTAATGTTTTAAAGAAAGGTATTCCTGTAGCTATTATTGGCAAACCAAATGTTGGTAAATCTACATTGCTAAACACTCTTTTGCAAGAAGATAAAGCTATAGTTTCGGAAATTGCAGGTACCACTCGCGATATAATTGAAGATACCATAAATATTAATGGCGTACTATTTCGATTTATTGATACTGCAGGCATTAGAAGCTCTGAAGATATTATAGAGACTTTAGGTATTGAGCGTACTTTCAAAAAAATTGAGGAAGCTAATATTGTTCTATTTCTATTAGAGTCTTCCCAATTGAAAGATGCTGATACTATTGACAATATGATTAGCGAAGCGAAATTAAGCATTGCTGAAGACCAAGAACTAATTATCCTTATTAATAAAATAGACAAAACTCCCCTACCCGATAAGTTCAGTAATGCTGATTATCAAATTATTGGAATATCAGCAAAGTCAAAAAGCAATATTGATAAATTAGAGGATGCCTTAATTAATTAC
>JAOZKO010000112.1 GCA_029935325.1 Bacteroidales bacterium | reverse complement strand
ACTTCAATGCTGCTGGGTAATACTCCCAATCAATATCATCATCCTTAGCAAAATTTACGGCTTTCCAATTTAGGTGGTTAGCAGAATTATCTTTATTTGCTTTAATAATCTCAAGCATTTGCTGTATAGCTTGCTCAGTTTCTGGAGTTTGTCCAGCTAGTGAAGTTACTAATAATGATTTAACAGCGAAAGTTTCAACATTAGCTGATAACCACTTATAATCTTCAGGTGTAATTGTAACTTTCTCATATGCTAGCTCTAATTTGCCATCTTTATCAGCAGGAATAGAGATTAGTGTAATCTTATCGCGCATAGCTTTTGAGATATTAGCTAAATCCTTTACAGGCTTTGCTCCAACATAGAAGAACGCATCAATAGATCCATTGAATAAAGCTTTGAAAGATTTGTCGAAAGGAATTTCTACATTTTCCCATTTGCTTCCTGTTACGTCTTTAATATATTTTGCAGTAATATTAGTTCCCATTAATGCAGAACCAATACCAACACGTTTTTTCTTTAGGTCAGAAAAATTCTCAATTCCTTTTTTACCATCTTGCTTAAGAGTGATAATATGAATTTGCTCAGTTCCCATAGGAAGCAATACACGGATATTTTCAGCTTTCTTATAAGTTCGCTTTAGGTCTTTCATTGACTGATAAAGCAATACATCGTACTGAAGGAATGCAATGTCAGCACCTGATTTATTTACTTTAAGGAAGTTATAATAACTACCTTCAGAGTCAAGAACTTTAATGAAATCAATAGTGTCACCAGTAGCTACTTTAGTTACTTTCTCTTCCGTCATTATTTCACCAATTTCACCTTCATACAATGGCTCTGCTCTTAATGTATCGCCATTAGGTCCAATTTTAGGAATCGATTCAGTTTGAATATCATATTGAGGAGTTCCTAATGTTTTACGACACATTCTTTGAATGTCCATCGCCATTTGATAATTTGAGCCTCCTTCAAAGCCAGAAATAATAGTCAATGTTGGCCCTGTTACTTCTTCTCCTTCTTCCTCACTTTGTGCCATTAAATTAGCTCCAAACATCATTAATAATACAAATAGTGATGTGATGAATGTGATTTTACTTTTCATGATTCGCAATTTTAGTTTGTATGTTTTTTCAATAGTACGTTATTTGTTATCTTAAGTACAAAAGTATAGTAAAATGTCTTAATCTTTACAACAAATTTTCCCCTCCTTTACTCCAAATAATTTTTCTACTCTTTTCTTGATTTTTCCACCAACCATTATTATTAGGTAGTCATCAAGTTCAATAATAGTGTCAGACCTTGCATTGACTAAAAGTTTCTTTTCGCCTTTTCCAGCTTTTGCAATGCCTAATAAAACTATATTATACTTCATTTTAAGTGCAACAAAAGCATCATCATAGTTTTTGTTCAAATACGGATTCTTTTCCGTCACTAAATATTGTTGATTATCAAAGTCATCATCATGTAATGCAGAACCTAATAGGTCGATATTCAAATCGGCAACCTCAGGCTCAAATACATAACTAGCTACGAGTTTTGATGCAATCTCGTTTCTTGCTACAACATATTTAACCCCAGCAGTATAAAATGTATCACGTAAATGATGATTGTTAATTGCCACCACAACATTTGGGTCTGGATACTTTTTGATAAATTTAATTACATAGGTTAAAGCCTCGGTATCATCAGTAAAACTTAGGAAAACTTCTGAAGAATTTCTTGGATTTGTCTTTTCCAATGATTCAAGATTATTATAGTCGGCAAATAGAACAAAGATATTGTCGTGGCCGTATTGCTCATATATAAACTCTACATCATCCTTATTATTGGTGACAATTGCTACTTTTCTTTCGGCATTGAGCACTTCATCCACAACCATTCTGCTAAATTCATTCCAGCCTATGCAAACAATGTGACCCGAAAACTTAGTGCCTCTATAGCCCATTTTCTTTTCATGTATCATTTTATTTATTATTGATGACATACTACTTATTAAAACTCCTAAAACTACAATACTGGCTATTACAAATAAATAGCCAATAGCTTTTCCAGCGGCTGTTATAGGTACAATATCTCCATAGCCAACCGATGTAATGGTGACAAGCATATACCAAAACGCATCACCAAAAGTGTGGATATTAGTATCAGGATTTCCTTTCTCAACACTAACCAAAATCAAGTCAGCAATGAGAAAAAAGGTAATACTAATTATTCCCCAAATAATATATTTTCGTATTCTTGTATCCAATTCTTATAGTTGTATAATATTTGGTAAAGTTAAAAAATATTTTTTAATTATCAAATTATTAAATATTTTGTTCTATATTTGAACTTTTAAATTATGTATAATCTATAATCTATTAAATTATGTCAATAACATTAAATTATAAATCAGGACTACTATACTTATATTGGCTTATGTCTGGTGCTGATGGCAAAAAGAATTTTGACCCACAAGATCCAGAGTGGAAGACAATGAAGTTGATGAGTGATGTTGAAGATATCTCTGAAGGTGACTTCAATAATTTTATTAATTCTGATTTAGGCTCCGCAGATGAGCAATTGAGTAATGTATTAGTTATATTGAAAAGTGCATCTCATGATCAAAAAGTAAGAGCATTAGCTTGGATGGACTTAGTAATGATTGCTGATGGTGATATTCATAATAAAGAGTATGAGCTATATAGTAAAGTAAGATTACATTTTGATATTGATGAAGAAGAGGTGAAGAAAGAGAAATTAAGCCTTCCATCTATTGATTAATAAAATATTACTTCTATAAAAGAAAAAAGGCTTGCAATTATATATTGCAAGCCTTTTTTCTTTATTTCTATTTATTTGAGATTATTCAGGAATCATAAACACCCTATCCCATCTGATAGTACTAAAACCTTTCTTATCCTTATCGGTAGATAACCAAATAAATGAAGGTGTGCCAACTACGTGGTCTTCAGGAACAAATCCCCAAAAGCGAGAATCTGCGGAATTATGCCTATTATCTCCCATCATCCAATAGTAATTCATATTGAAAGTATAGCTTATAGCTAATTCATCATTTATATAAATCTGATTTCCTTTTATTTCTAGTTTATTGTTTTCGTAAACTCCTATTATGCGCTTATATAGCACAATATTATCGATATTAATATCAACTGTAGCACCTTTCTGTGGTATATATATAGGCCCATAATTATCTTGGTTCCATACGTAATTCTCAGGGCTATGAGGGAAAATATCATTGCTAGGATTAGGAATGCCACTCTTATATACTAGCGGAACTAATTTCTCAACCTGTGGGTGATTGCGAAGTTTGTTGGCAGCCTCAGTACTTAAGTTTATAAGGCTTATTTTTATCTTTTCTTTTTCGCTAAATAAAGTATCATAGGTTGATAGAGGTAGGTGATAACGTAGGATCTCCGACTTATAATTGCCATTTCGGAGATAACGTATATAGCTAGCAATATCATCATTTGCTAAACCTAATTCTTGAAGCTCTGCAATAGGTACTTCCTTAGTTTTCCCAACTATAAAATACTGAGTTTCATATTGGTCGGAATTTTTAGCCTTAACTCCATTTATATATACCTGCTGATCTATTATTTGAAGTGAATCTCCAGCAATTCCAATACATCGCTTGATATAATTCTCCCTTTTGTCAACAGGGCGTGCTACTACTTTGCCAAAAGTTGCTCCATTGCTTCCTGGAATAATTGCTCTAGGATTATTTACATTTTTCCATCCATGATGCCTTACTAAAGCATAATAGCTTTGATTCTGAGCATTTAACGCAACAGTATCTCCATCAGGATAATTGAAAACAACAATATCGTTATTTTTAATTTCTCGAAAACCAAAATAACGATGATAAGGCAGTTTAATCCATTCTAAATATGATTTCTTAGTTGCACTCATAGGTAATGTATGATGTACAAAAGGAAAAGCTAGTGGTGTATTTGGTGACTTTGGTCCAAAGGCTAATTTACTTACAAAAAGGTAATCGCCTACTAATAGCGATTTCTCCATTGAAGGTGTAGGTATTGTATAAGCTTCAAAAACAAAGGTTCGGATAATGGTTGCTGCAAATATTGCAAAGATAATTGCATCGGTCCATTCACGAACTATTGACTTTTTGAATTTTGGTCGGTCTTCTTTATTCTGATATTTCTCGTCACTACTAAATCCTAAATAAGGTAAGTAAACGAAAGGAAATACAGCAGATAATGCTTGTTCCCATAATAGGTTTTTATTAAATGTTTTTGCCGTTTCAACAATCATCAGAAATAGCATAAAGACATTGATAAAAGGAAGAAACGCAAAAATCAACCACCAAAGTGGCTTCTCAATAATTCTTACCCAAATATATGCATTATAAAATGGGATTAAGGCTAACCATTGAGAATAACCTGCTTTCTCAAATATCTTCATTAATCCAATAATACTTGGAATACTAAGAATTATGGTGATAATATAAAATGTGCTCATGCTTTATGTTTTTAAAATAATAACAAAATAACGGAATATATTTCCATCAATTTTACTGTAAAATTTAAGTTATGTTAAAAGAAAACCTTTTTGAACTCATAAAACCCTTGATGGCCTTGAAGCCATTCGGCTGCTAGGATTGCGCCCATGGCAAACCCTTCTCTGTTTTTAGCAGTATGCTTTATTTCTATGGTGTCAATATTTGAGTCATAAACAATACTATGTGTACCGGGTATTGGGTCAATTCGTTTGGAGTAAATACTTAGTGATTCTTTAGAGGTTGAATTGTCTAATTCCCAATTGTTTTTCCTATCTAATTGCTCAATAATATCATTAGCAAGACTAATGGCAGTTCCACTGGGAGCATCGAGTTTTCCTGTATGGTGAATTTCTTCCATTTCTACTTCATAGTCGTTATAATTATTCATAAGCTTGGCAAGCATCTGATTAACTTTGAAAAAAATATTTACTCCAATGCTAAAGTTTGAAGCCCATAATAGTGATTGATTTTTACTCTCGCATTTTTCCTTAATAGATTCTATTTGGTCATACCATCCGGTAGTGCCAATTACAATGGGAATATTAAGTTCAAAGCAATTATCAATATTTGCAAGAATATTATCGGGTGTGCTAAAATCAATAGCTATATCTACCTTCGAAAGCTGATCTTTTTTTGTAATCCAATCATTATCATTATCAACTATAACAGAAATTGTATGGTTTCTTTGAAGAGCAATGCCCTCAATTACTTTACCCATTTTGCCATAGCCTAAAAGTGCAATATTCATATTCAAAAATTAAGTGAGAAACTTAATGCTGCATTTGAGCTTTGACCAAAGCCCATTGTTGGTTCAACTACTGGGCTAATATTAAAGCTCAGGTCGTCGCTAATATCATAAGTAAAAAAGTGAGCATCAACAACCGCATCCAGAATGTTTAATGCATAAAGAGCTGCCGTAAGAACAATCATTAAATCCCGGTTTTTCCAATAATGATTCTTAATAACCCTTAAGTTTTCAGTAGTATATCCTGGTAATATATCATCATTAGTTGGGTCGTCATCTATACGCATTGTATATGCCTCAAGGAACTCTTGATAGCTTTTGTTATTATCAATAATAAAATATGTTAGTGTGCCAAAACCTACATATATAATGGGGACTTTCCAGTATTTCTTATTGTAAGCCTGCCCTAAACCCGGTAATATTGCCGACATATATCCAGCTTTCTTTGGCGAATGAAATGTCATAGAAGAATCATTACGTACTACGGTAACTCCTTCGGCCTCAATATTCTCTTGCAAAACTTCCTGAGCATGGCTATTTAATGACAAGCTAAAAGCTATCAAAACTAATAAACCAATTAATATCAGACGTTTCATTTATTTAGGAAATTATTTTAAAAGTTTTTGCAGCAACTTATCCAATTCTGTATCATCTTTAAAGCTGAAACTTATATTGCCCTTGCCTTTAAGATTTCTTTTTATATCAATTTCATTGCTAAATTCCTTCTTTAGTTTTCCGTGAAGTTGCTTGTATTTATACGGTAATGAAAGTTGTGAACTCACAACCTTCTTTTGCGATTTGTCTTGAATCTTACGCACATATTTCTCAACTTGCCTAACCGAAAGTTCTTTTTTTAGTATTTCATCAAAAATAATTAATTGATCTTGCTCTGATTCAATACTAATAATTGCTCGAGCATGACCCATACTTAGCTTATCTTCTCTTAATCCAATTTGTATTGCATCGGGGAGTTTTAGCAGTCGTAAATAATTATTGACCGTTGAGCGACTTTTACCAACTCTATCGCCTAAATCCTCCATCTTAAGATCGCAATCCTGAATAAGGTGCTGATAGCTAAGCGCAATTTCCAATGCATTAAGGTCCTGACGTTGAATGTTTTCAACTAAAGCCATTTCTAATGCTTGGGTATTGTCGGCCTCGCGCACATAGGCAGGAATGCCTTCCAATTTAATTAATTGGCAAGCCCTAAATCTGCGTTCACCACTAATAAGCTCATATCTATTGCGAGCAATTTTGCGAACAGTAATCGGCTGAATAATCCCTTGTTGTTTTATGGAATCCGCCAATTGCTTTAGGCTTTCTTCGTCAAAAGCTTTTCTAGGCTGGTTGGGATTAGCGTATATATAACTCAAAGATATTTCAGCAATTCCACTAAAACCTGCATTTTGTGGTGTGCTAAGTCCTTTAGTCCCTTTATTTGTATAGTCTGTACTATCCAACAAGGCATCAAGACCTCTTCCTAATGCTCTTTTCTTTGCATTCATACTTTAATGCTTTTGTTTTTGTTGGCAATCTTTGTCATATCGTTCTTTTGTAATATCTCTCTAGCTAGGTTCAAATAATTAATTGATCCCTTGCTATTGATATCGTGTATCATTATTGGTTGACCAAAACTAGGTGCTTCTCCCAAACGTGTATTACGATGTATTATTGTATTAAAAACAATCTGCTCAAAATGCATTTTTACATCCTGTACTACTTGTTTTGCAAGTCTCAAGCGCGAGTCGAACATGGTAAGTAATATACCTTCCATATCCAATTCTTGATTAAGTCGGTCCTGAACAATACGGATTGTATTTAGCAGTTTGCCCAATCCTTCAAGAGCGAAATACTCGCACTGAACTGGAATTATAACTGAATCAGCGGCGGTAAGAGAATTAATAGTTATTAATCCCAAGGATGGTGAGCAGTCAATAATAATAAAGTCATAATCATCCTTTATTTTATCCACTACCTTACGCATCATCATTTCTCTATTTGGCAGATTAACCATTTCAATTTCGGCGCCAACCAAATCAATATGAGCTGGAATAAGGTCTAGGCCAGGGGTTTCTGTTTCAAGGATAATATCCTTAGGCTTTACCTCATCAATTATACATTCGTAAATGCTTGTTTTAATATTCTTTGGATCAAAACCTACCCCCGAAGTGGCATTTGCCTGCGGGTCAGCATCTATTAAAAGTGTTTTGTATTCAAGAATTGCCAAACCTGCACTTAGGTTAATGGCTGTAGTAGTTTTTCCAACTCCTCCCTTTTGATTTGCAATTGCAATTACTTTTCCCATAAATAGAATTAAATATTAAAGCTTTCGCCTATTTCTATAAATCTCAACTGTTTTCCTGTTGCTTCAAATTTTGCTTTAGCTTGCTGTTTATCAACAACAATATACCCGAAAGTATCGTAATGCATCGCGATTATATTATTACATTCAATAAAATCGCTTGCAATTATTGCTTCGTTAATACCCATGGTAAAATTATCACCAATAGGAAGCAGTGCAAAATCGAGCTTCATTAACTTTGGAATAAGCTTCATATCCATCATAAGGCCAGTATCACCAGCATGGTAGAAATTCCCTTCATCAGTCTCTACTAAGAAACTTCCAGGATTTCCACCGTTATCGCCGTTAGGCATAACGCTGGAGTGCTGAGCAGTAAAATATGTTACTGTTCCAAAATCAAATTTCCATTTGCCACCAATATTCATTGGGTGACCATTGGTAATATTTTTATTAGTAGCAAACCAATTTATAATTTCGAAATTAGAAATTAGTTTTGCGTTTGTTCTTTTTGCAATGCTCTCAACATCTGCAACATGGTCTTCGTGGCCATGTGTGATAAGAATATAATCGCATTCAATAGAATTAATATCAACTAAAGCGGCTATTTCGTTTGGAGTAATAAAAGGATCAAATAATAAACTCTTTCCTCCCACTTCAATATGCCAGCATGCATGACCGAAATTTGTTACCTTCATAACTTATGTCTTTTGGGTTAATAATACTTTTTGAATACAACTACAAAAATACATTATTTTTTCTCTCCTATAATTCCCACTTATGAACAAATAAAGTGGTTTTAGGGTGAAATTGTTAAGAAAATTTTAAGCTATTGAGAATGGGGTTTAATTAATTTAAGAAGTCTTTCATATGTCTTAAATAGTGGAAAAGGTCCGT
>JAOZKO010000111.1 GCA_029935325.1 Bacteroidales bacterium | reverse complement strand
CGTTATCCCATCAGCAAACTCTTGCCCTTTACTCTCCGATTGCGTAATCATCATAAATGTTTTTGGCCACTTTTCTTCGCCATTATTCTTATTCCAAATATCATCATCACCAAAATAATAAGTATTAAATGCTATACTCTTAAAAGTATTGGCCTTAAGAACAATGTATATTGAAAAGACTGAATAAGTGTTTTCAATAGATTCTATTCTGTGGCGATATGATTTGCGAATTTTAGCTACCGGAATCATTTCTAATGTAATTGCTGGGTGAATATTAGAGATATAATTAGCAGCCCATATCTCCTCTCCATTACTTAGCTTTACTGATTGTATATCTTTACCTTCTCCAAAAATAAAATCTACCACCTGAGCCTTTGTTTGCACAATATTTCCTCTCGCTTCAATTCTGTCTGCAAGTTCATTTGCAATTTGTGATGCTCCACCCACAAGTCGATAGGAACTTTCTAAATATGAATTAAGAATTAATGCATGAACATAATATGGTGTTGTTTCGCTATCACCAGCATAAACTAAATTTGAAGCAGCTAATACCTTCTTCAATTCCACATTATCGGTTATTTCATCCAAAAAACACCCAACACTTTTGGTGAGGTGACTTTCATTTAGGTTTATTTCTACTCCATTACTCAAATCAAGAGAGTACATAGGATACTCTTGTCCTACTTTTTTTATCTCATCCACATAATTTTGAATTTCGTCTCTATTATCAGGGAAATCTCGACTCATAACCTCCACAAAATTATCATAACCCTGAGCATAATTAAAGGACTTTCCATTACTCTCGAAAATTATTTTATCAAAACAATCCTCATCAAGTTTCTCTAGATTAAGTTTATCATAAATCTCTAGGTAATTGAAATACTGATACAAATTTTGGCCTTTATCTATTCCACCAATATAATGCGCTCCTGTATCAAATGTAACTCCCTGTCGGCTAAAACCCTGTATGGCTCCTCCAACTCGTTTATTCTTCTCTAGAACAATAACTTTTTTTCCAGCCTTACTAAGTATCTGTGCGAAAATTAATCCACCAATACCTCCTCCTATTATTGCAAAATCGTATGTCACTACTTTTGATGTCTGTTTATTATTCATTAGTGCTCCTTATTTGTTATTGTATTATATCTTCATCTACTCTTGCCTCTTTTAAAGGCTAAAGTTTAAAGGCTAAAGTAAAAAGTATACAACGGCCGTAACTTCTCCCGATAGTTATCGGGACTCAACTTCTCAACTTCTCCATTTCTCCAACTCTCAACTTCTCCAACTCTCAACTTCTCAACTTCTCAACTTCTCCATTTCTCAACCTCTCAAATTCTCACGCTCTCCTCATTCAAGGCTATAGTTTAAAGGCTAAAATTTAAAGTTTAAAGTTGCAAAGCTTCTCAATTCACTTCGTTCTCAACTTCTCAACTTCTCCATTTCTCCAACTCTCCAACTCTCAACTTCTCAATTTCTCAACTTCTCCAACTCTCAACTTCCCAACTTCTCAACTTCTCCAACTCTCAACTTCCCAACTTCTCCAATTCTCAACTTAAACCTCCCAGCCCAAAAGTGAAGGCTTCGCTCATTTGTTCAGCGGACATAGCGAAGGCTTCACATGCCGTGCACTCAAGCTCTCACGCGCTCCTCCAACCTATCTCATATACCAAATTCGACAAATGCTTACTTTCATTCAATATCCTAAACTGCATTCCGCTTTCAATAGCTACTTCCTCAATTAGTGCTGCCGAAACAAATTCCAAATCGCTATAATTAGCCTTATTAAATCCTATACCTGTGGATATTTTTTCTGTTATCTCTGTACTTTTATGCTTTTTTGATAAATCAGTATTAGCATCGCGAATAATTATTCTACCCCCTTCATTAAGGTTCAATATACAATCTTTTATCAATGCAATTTGCTTATGTGCAGGCAAATAATGCAAAGTGTCTAAAATTAAAAACACATCGGCTTTTTGCAGCGGATATTCTACTACATCGGCATAAATAAAATCCAGGTTCTCCCCTCGGATTGCAGAATTTTGTGCAAGTTTAATTTTCTCCTCATCAAAATCAACACCAATAATCTCTCTTTTAGGACTAATCATTGCTAACATTAAATCCAAGAATCCGTAACCACAACCTAAGTCTATAATTTTAGCATCACGTGGGATCCACTTATCAAACTCACGATAACGTTTTTCCATTGTGAACTTCACTTTAAAATACCACTCTAAAACTGGCCCTTTATAAGTGAAATTCTTAGTGAGTTGGTTTTTATAATAATCAACTCCAACATATTCCTGACGGAATAGCTCATATTGATTGCGATAAAACCTTGTCATATATTTTGCCACAGAAGCTATTCCCTCATCATAAGGCAATACTGATAGTGGAATCCTTTCCATTATTTTCATGGTAATTTTGCCACTAAACAAAAAGAACTCTCCTTTGCGCAGAATCTCATTTGCACCATGAATTATAATTGGCAAAATAGGTAAATCTAACTCTTTGGCGATTTGAAAAGCTCCTTTGTGAAAGCGTTTAATTTTACCATCAATAGACCTTGTTCCTTCCGGAAATATCATCAAAGAACAACCATCAGCAACTTTCCTCTTGATGTTTTCTTGAATATTATTATAACCAGCAAATGCAGGATAATAATCAGCATACCTTAATATTGCTCCCCAAAGCCAGTGTTTCCAGACTCTTTCGTTGGTAACAATCAAAATTTTTGGATGTAGTAACAACATTAACATTACATCAATTACTGATTGATGATTGCTAATTATTATAGATGGCTTTTTGAATCTTTCTTTATGCTCATTAATTATTTTAAATGAAATAGTAGGGTGAAGGAATATATGAGCAGAAAAGAAACGTACCAAATGGCGGAATAGCTTTTTCTTTGTCTTTTTGGGAAGAGGAAAAATAATAAATATTGGTACTAATAAAGTAAGTGTAAGCGAACCTCCAACATAAACACTAAAAAACAATAATGACGTAAATGTATTCAATAAAGTAATTACTTTATGCCTTTTCCCCATTTTCCACTGAGTTAACCATCTAAATGCTATGGGGATAAATGTAAAAGTAATAAGTACAATTATTCCAATTCCAATAACAGACATAAATGCAATGGAGCGCATTGCAGGATGCTTAGCAAATATTAATACTCCTATTCCGATTAAGGATGTCAGCGCACTCAGTATAATTGAGGCTCGATATACCGACGGTTTGCTTTCGCCATATTTGTGCTGTAGAATTAATGAACGCATATAAAAAACACTATAATCAATTCCTAAACCAAACACAAAAGACAAAATTATAACATTGAAAATATTGAATTCCAAGCCAAAGAATTTCATAAAAGCCAATATCCATAACCAGCTAAGACTTACGGGTGCAAAGCTTATAATTGCTAGCTCAATTCTACCAAAACTTATCAGCAAAATCAAAAATACTAATGCTAATGAGAATAATGCTAACTTATCAAAACCTATTTTTAATTGATCCAAGAGTAATTGTGTAAAATACAATTTATCAATAATCTGAATATTTAAGCTCTTTGCCAAATTAATAATTTCATACTGTGTTTGTTTGTCTTTATCAACATTCAATTGCGTTAATACATAGGTTTCATTTTCTAATTTGACTACAAAGTCTTTTACAAACTGAGAGTATAGCGGGCTTTCTTCAGCTTTAAATGGCTTAATATCTGCATATATTAGTTTTTCAAAAGCTGCAAATGCAGAAGCCTTAAATCCAAATTTTGATGCTTCGTCATTGATTGACTTCATCAATTTAGATTTCTTATCTTCAGTCCAATACTGCTTCCATTTTGCAATTCTCTGCTTCTGTAGTCTAATGGAAGGAGTTAATTCTGCAGTATTTATAATATAATTACTCCAATCGTTTGATTCCACCGTATTAATATAGGCCGTCTGCAGTTCTTCATTTTGTTGCAGTGCTTCTTCTAAAGTATTACCAACACTGGCAACAAACATATTCCGACTACTATCAAGTCCTATTAATTGATTTATCTCTGATTCTGCTTTTTTCAGTTCACTATCCATATAATTGCTACTGCTTAAATCAGATGTAAATCTACTTTCAGGATGCAAAAACAGAAATACTATACTTAAAACCAATATCAATAACATAATGTACTTCTTCCTGCTAATATCAAAACTCGCCAGTTTATCGACGAAATTTAATGAGGCAGAATCCTTTATTTTTGATTTCTTAGGAAGTAATATTGGAAATAGAAAAAGTGTAAAGAATGCACTGAATAAAATACTTATCCCTAGAAACATTCCTAAATCACTTAGCACTCTAGATTCCAATGCCATCAAACTAAAGAATGCAGCAGAGGTAGTAAGGGAACTTATTAATATGGGTTGACTTACATCATCAAAAAGCTTCTTAATATCACGGTTCTGTCGATAATGCCCATAAACATGTAATGCAAAATCAACAGAGATTCCTAATAATACAGAACCAACTCCTAAAGAAATAATTGATATTTCGTTTTGTAGAAATGAAATAATTGCAATTGAGAAAACCGCACCAAGCAAGGCGGGAGTAAAAATAATAAATACTGCTCTTTTTGATTTGAAATAAAAGCTTATTAAAAATAGCAGCAAAACCAAGGCTAAACTAATAGTTAGTATAATATCTTTCTTTATTTGCTTTGCATTAGAAGCGGCCACCAATGGACCCCCAAAATAACTAATGGATATTTCCTTAAATCTTTCATCGTGCTGAAGGTCTAGTATCAGTTCTTTCATTTCAGCATCAAACTCCTCCACATCATTGGTTTGTTGGCTATTGTTCAGCTCCAGAAAAATTAATAATTTAGATTTATCAGATGTAAAAATATAATTATTATAAAGTTCAAAACCATTTATAGCTCTTAGCTTCTGGAGTTTATCAGCAGCAAAACGATTGAAATTCAGAGGGTCCCTTTGAATAAATTTCTTAAAACCAAAATCTGCAGGACTAATTAAAGCACGATAGTCAGCAGCAATCGACTTCTGTATGTTTTTTGTTTGTATTAGGCTGTCTAAAACCAGATAATCAGTATCATCCAAATAAACCGGCAAATGCTCAAACATAAAGTCCATCATATTAAGCATCTCCTTTTGATGCATCGATGCCCTTATCTCCTTTACATATCGAGGATAAAAAGCTGAATCCATTTTCTGACTAATAATATCAGCATATTCTGTCATCAGCATATGGCTCTGCTCTGGGTGCTTTGAGCCAATACTAATTACAATCTTATCCATTAGGCTGCTATTTGCAAATACCTGTCCCATCATATTAATTTCCTTATGGTCAGGAGCTATAGCAGTAATATTTTCTTTGAACTCTAATTGACGTATAACAAAGCCAGATGCAATCAGCGACAAAAGAAGTATTATAAAAAATATCTTCCTATTCTGATTTACCTTATTGTATAAGTGAAAAATAAAACTATTCATTTATTGTAATACTATTAAAAATCAAATATGTAGTGCTTGCCATAAAACCCCAATTTCTCTCCCGAAAAAGAATCGGGACTGGCTGTTATGCTTGTGCCGAAAACAAACATCTACAAAAGCAAACTTATTGTTATTCTCCCGATAGCTATCGGAATCACAAGCCTCGAAATTGTCAATTTCTGACCAAGCACTGTAAAATAGTGAATTTTCGTGCAGACACTATATAATCTGTCTGCGAAAATAGCTAAATCATTGTAATGAATTATACTAAAAATTCAACGAAATTTTAATTTGCAAAATACCATCAAAAAGTCAAAAAAAGTAAAGTATAGAAACCCAAAATTATCTCAAAATGTAATATATATCATATTTCTCATACTTTATTGAGACATACAATATATCATCCTAACATATGCGTCAATCTATATATTTATAACAAGTCACTTAAATACATGACTATTATCATAAATAGCTAACTACTTTATCAAAAAGCTCTAATTTACAATCATTCTATACAGCACTATATACATCTGTTTTACAGTCTATTGGGAAATGTACAAAAAAGCTATATACCTGATTTTCATGAGTGTATATTTCAGCAGTAGAACATCCCTTTTGATATAGGTCACTAATTAAAGGATATATCTTCGCGGCGGATTTAGAAATTTTAAAACTGCAACAAACAAATACGATTATATATGAAGACGACCAGACGACAGTTTATCAAGATTACTGGAATGGGAACAGCAGGAGCTGTTGTTGCCGGATCAGTACTTGGGTCCATTCAGAAAGCTACTGCAAGTTCCTTTGCCGAAGCTAATGATGATAGTAACTTAACACGGACTCCTACTTATTGTGAAGTATGTTTTTGGAAATGTGCTGCATGGGTATATAAGGATAAGGAAGGAAATATTAAGAAGCTAATTGGAAACGAAGAAGATCAGCATGCAAGAGGAAAACTTTGCCCAAGAGGTACTGGTGGACTTGGCATGTATAATGATGAGGACAGATTAAAAAAGCCTTTGATCCGTAGAAATAGGACTGACGATAAATTTGAAGAAGTAGAATGGGATGAAGCGCTAGATTTTATAGCTACTAAAATGAATTCCATTAAAAAGGATTACGGCAAAGAGAATATGGCACTATTTGTACATGGTGCTCCTGCTAAGCATTTTGAATATATGTTTAAGGCTTATGGTAATGAAAATCATTCAGAGCCTGCCTATGCACAATGTGCTGGGCCTCGCGAAGCCGGATTTTTTGCTACATTTGGGTCGGGAGTAGGATCTCCTGAACCTGCTGATATGCAAAACTCAAAATGTATTATCTTTATAGGTAACCACATTGGGGAGAATATGCATAACTCATTTGTGCAAGAAGTTTCTACCGCTATTGATAATGGCGCTTCCATTATTGTTGTTGATCCTCGATTATCAACCATTGCATCAAAAGCAACACATTGGCTGCCTATTAAACCAGGAACTGATATTGCTTTACTTTTAGCATGGATGCATGTATTGATTTATGAAGACCTTTACGATAAAGAGTATGTTGAGAAATATGCATTTGGTTTCGATCAGTTAAAAGCTCACGTTGCTAATTACACTCCCGAGTGGGCAGCTGGCATTACAAGTCTTGATCCTGCACTAATTCGCAAATCGGCTCATGAAATGGCTGCAGCATCACCTGCTGCTGTTATTCACCCTGGCCGACATACTACATGGTATGGCGATGATACTCAGAGAGAGAGAGCAATGGCAATGATTAATGCTTTGCTAGGTGCTTATGGTCGTAGAGGTGGAATGTATATGGGCGTTAAGAAGAAACTTCCTAAATTTCCTTTAGGTGCTGATGTGAAATTCCCTCACCCACATTGGAGCTGGCAAGATATTACCAAAAAGAAATATAAAAATGCTTCTGTAGGTATAACTAATGTTATGATTGATGCTAGCTTACCTGACTATCCTAAGAAACATCAAATAAAAGGATGGTTTATTGCAGGAACAAGCTTTATTAATACAATTCCTGATCGCGAGAAGATGTTTAAAGCAATGGATAACCAAGACTTAATTGTAATGGTTGATACAATGCCTATGGAAATGACAGGTTATTGTGATGTTGTGCTTCCTGAATCAACATATCTAGAGCGTTATGATTACTCTAGGGCTGGTAAAAACAGAATAGCACAGATTGCATTTAGAATGCCTGCTGTAGAAACTAAATACGACTCAAAACCAGCATGGTGGATTGCAAAAGAACTTGGCACTAGATTAGGTTTAGAAAAATTCTACCCTTGGGATGATTTCAAAGAAGTATTAGACTGGCAATTTAAGCAAGTAGGTACATCTATTGAAGAAATGGAAAAGATTGGTGTAAAAACCATTGACACTGGCGAATCTATTTATTTAGGTGAAAACGAAGACTATGAGTTTAATACCAATACTGGTAAAATTGAACTTTACTCTACTGATTTTGCTGAAAAAGGATATGATGCATTACCAAATTATACTAGGCATGAGCAACCTTCTCCAGGATTTTATCATTTAATTTATGGAAGAGCTCCAATGCATACTTTTGGTAGAACACAAAACAATCCTAACTTATTTGATTTAATGGAAACAAATAAGATATGGATTAATCCACGTGCTGCTAAATTGTGGGGAATAGAGAATGATACTGACGTTTGGTTAGAAAACCAAGATGGTGTTATCAGTGAATTTCCAGCAAAAGCTAGACTTACCGAAAGAATAAGACCTGACTCTATATATATGGTACATGGTTTTGGTCAGAACAACCCTAAGTTAACACGTACATATGGTCGTGGTATTAACGATGTGCCATTAATTACAAATATTAAAATAGACCCTATAATGGGTGGAACAGGAATGCGTAATAACTTTGTTACTTTCCTATTAGATAAACCCAAACTAGCGAAGGTTGAAAAACCTCAAGAAAAGGAAACAGATAAAACAACTAAAGAGGAGGCTGAATCATGAGATATGCA
>JAOZKO010000405.1 GCA_029935325.1 Bacteroidales bacterium | reverse complement strand
GCCTACTCCAAACATCATTGGCTCCTGCAAATACTAATCCTGAGCGCATCAATGGGTTTGAATTCTCTACAAAACTATTTACTCCATAACCACGGCTTCCTCCTCTAAAAACAATCTCTTCAACAGCGTCAGTAGTATCAACATCTAGTGCCACTTCTTTTGGATCAGGATAAAAGAACCCATGTGTGGCAATATGAATAATATTACTATTACTGGCCATAAGTTTAAATTCCTCTTCGGTGGCAGAAGTATTACTAAAATAGTTTACCTCCACTTTTCCTTTCCTTAGGATTTTATCAATCTTCTTGACCTCCGTTTTAGTGCCTTCGAGGTAGGTCCAACCTTGGTAAGTTGTACTATCAGTATCGTAATTTATTCCTCCGAAAAGAGTTGCAGTACTGGTTTTATACGTACCAACATGCGTGTTTACACCACCACTAACAATCTTACCTGTAGATGATTTCAATTCAATATCGTAAACATCGCATAAATACACATCTTGATCTTTGGCTATGGCAGGGAAAGATACTTTATGCAATAGCCCATCAGGAGAGAGATATACTTTTTTTACTCCTTTTAGACTTTCCTCCATTGGCTTCCAGATAAGGTTGTAAAGACTGCTATCACTATAAATACTCTGGATATATTTTAGATTATTGACTCCGAATTTACCTAGAATCTTTTCAAGGTCTTCTTCTTTGAATAGAGGAATCATTTCGGGATATTGACTTTTTGGGGTAACTATTAGGGCAACATATTGTGTTTGACTTGTAAAATCAGAAAAACCACTGTCAGCAATCATTAAATGGAAGTGAGTAAACTCAATAGCTACTTCATCATCTTTTAAGTTAGCTTGTACGTCTTTCCATGATATATTTTGAACTCTAGCAAAATCTGAGAATTCCTGAGATTTCATAATTAATAGACCTTCAATAATATCAGCTCTTCTATCTAACCCCTTAGTATCAAGCCCTTTACTATAATTATTAGCAATTTGTTTCTTTAATGAAATCCATTTTTTATAGTCATTGATAAGTGATGTATCTTTAGAGCCTATAACAGCTTGGCGCAAAGCTGTATTAGATTTTAGTAATAACCCCTTGTTTTTTATTGTGTTATTATAAATAGGAACAGTAATACTTGGGTCATTTTTTCTATACTCCAAGGCAAATGAATTGAAAGTCCAATAATCATGTGCGATAGTTGAAAAGAAATATGCTCTTTCTTTTTCAGAAATAAAAGAGAAATTCATCAATATATTTTTATTATCGATATCTATAAGGGTTTCAAAGTTATCGACAGCTTTCTTATCATTTCCTCTTGCCCAATAACATCTTGACAATTGCTGATATTCAGAAGTTGACCTAATTGCTAACGCATTGTTTATTTCTTTAGCTTTATTCGCATAAAATATTGCGCTATCTATAATTTGTTGCTTTTTTAATGAGTCTATAAAGGTGTCATAATATTGAATATATACATAGGAAATGGCCGAATATGTATTTGCTTTTCCTTCTTTATCTCCAATTTCACTGTATATCTTTTCAGATTTGGTTAACCAAATTAGAGCTTCTGATAGATTGTTCTTATCACTATAGTTTGATCCAATATTTTGATATATAATGGCTACAGCAGCCATATTTCCTAATTCCAATTGTAAGTTCAACGATTTTTTAAAATTTTCTATTGCGAGAGAGTCTTCGTTCATATTATCTAATACAACACCCATATTATTATACAAATTAGCTAAACTCCTTCTGTCACTATATTCCTTAGCAATTGAAAGAGATTTCTCAAAATTAGATTTTGCTTTATTATAATTACCTTGTTTCTTGTATATTATCCCAATATTTGTATAGCAAGCTGCCATTCGTTGCTTATCTTTTTGCTCTTCAAAGATTAATAATGCTTGATTAAAATAAGAAAGTGCTTTGCGTAATTCACCTCTATATGAATAAAGACCACCTACCCGTAAGTGTATATTTGCTAGTCCATTTTTATTGCCAATTGCTATAAATTTGTCTTCGGCCCATTTATAGTAAATAATAGCTTCAGAATAATCTCCTTTATACACATTTATGAGTCCAATGTTAGCAAAATCACTAGCAATTCCCTTGTTGTCATTCAGCTGCTGATGCAATTGTAATGACTTATTATATAATATTAATGCCGTGTCTAGATTTCTTTGATAAATGTTTATATACCCTAGAATAGTATAGCAATTGGCTTCTCCTTTTATGTTTTTTATTTCTTTTTCAATGGGTAACTGGTTATTAAGATTTGCGATGGCCAGTTGATAGTTTCCTTTATAGAAATACACAGTACCAATGTAATAGTATGCCGACGCAATTCCTTTTTTGTAATACAGTTTTTTTGCTAATAACAATGCTTTATTAGAATATGCTAAAGAAGAGTCTAAATTGATTCGTTGATATCTCCAAGCAATATTATTTAGTAAAATTACCGTGTTTGTATCGATTGGGCTTGTAGTTAATTGCAGCTTTAAACTATCAATCTCGTTTATCTGAGCATAACTGCTATTCGCAAATACAAACC
>JAOZKO010000404.1 GCA_029935325.1 Bacteroidales bacterium | reverse complement strand
AATATAGATGCACGTACTCTGTTTTTCTATTTAGCAACTGTAAACACACCAGCAATGGCACTTGAAGTTCCGGGTGTAGGTTCAAATTATGGTTTTAGTGCCAAGGATAAAAATGGAAAGTTGCTTTATGGCGAGAAAAATTATAAATTACATATTGATGCCGATGTTCCTGCTAAAGACTTTTGGTCTATTGTTGTTTATGATCCGCAAACACGTTCTATGTTACAAACAGATCAAGATTTCCCTAACAAAAACAGTCAAAAAGATCCAATAGTTTATAACGAAGATGGTTCTTGCGATTTATATTTCGGTCCAACTGCTCCAGAAGGAAAAGAAGCCAATTGGATACAAACAGTTCTTGGCAAAGCGTGGTTTGTACTATTCCGTACTTATGGTCCACTTGAAACTTGGTTTGATAAAACTTGGCAGTTGAATGATTTTGAATTAGTTGAGTAATAAAACTTATCTTCTTCTGTCATCTCTACTTGGTCTTGCACCACCAGATCTAGCTCCACCAGAATAGCTACTATTTCGGGATCTATTATAATTTTGTAGAGTTTTCTTGCAGGCACTAAATACTCAAGAAACCCTATGAGAATAAGCCCAATATCTTTTAAGCTTCTTTTCGTATATTCGCAGCCCATAATAATTATAATAATGTACGCTAAGATTTTACAATTACGGAATTGGTTTTTTGATAAAGGAATATTCAAAGCTTCAGAATTTGATTTTCCAATAATCAATGTTGGTAATTTGGCTGTTGGTGGAAGTGGTAAAACCCCTCATATCGAATACCTTATTCGCTTGCTATCTGATCAATATCGCGTAGCAACACTAAGTAGAGGATATGGCCGAAAAACCAAAGGATATCGTGAGCTAGTTGCGGATTGTAAGGCTGTTGACTGTGGTGATGAGCCAGTTCAGATTAAGAACCAGTTTCCAGATATTGGTGTTTTTGTGGGTGAAGATAGGGTGGAGGCTATTACAAAATTGCTGTTTGATGCACCAAATACAGAGGTGATTTTATTAGACGATGCATACCAACATCGAGCAATAAAAGCAGGGGTAAATATTTTACTAACCGACTATTTTAAGATATTTACCAGAGACAAATCCATGCCCATTGGTAGGTTAAGAGAATGCCCGCCAGCTGCCAATCGTGCCGATATTGTGATTGTTACTAAATGTCCCAAAGACTTATCAGTAGAAGCACAAGCAGAAATTACAAATGAAATAAGTGAATTTACAAAGGCTAGAATTCTTTTTTCCAGTATTCAATACGATGAATTAAAGGCATTTAATAGAAATACTGAGATTCCTTCGCGAATTGAGAATATTATGGTGCTAAGTGGAATTGCCAATCCTGCACCAATGATTAATTTTATTAAAGAAAAGTTTAGCCCGCAAAATATTGAGCATATTCAGTTCCGCGACCATCATAATTATTCCAAAAAAGATCTTCAAAATATTATTGAAAAATTTAATAGCTTTGCAGACCAAAATAAAATCTTAATCATTAGCGAGAAGGATGCAGCAAGATTGCAAGGGATAATTTCAGGAACAGAATTTGAAAACATTCCCGCATTTACACTCCCTATAAAGATTAATTTTTTGGGTGACAATAAAGAATACTTTAACAATTATATTCAGACTTATGTACGAGAAAATAAAGCAGACTACAGCATATATTCAGAGCAAGACTAATTTTAGTCCAGAAATAGGAATCGTTTTAGGTTCTGGATTAGGAAATCTAGGAAATCAAATAGAGGTAGAATTAGCTATTCCATATACCGAAATTCCTAATTTCCCAGTATCAACAGTTAAAGGTCATAGTGGGAAACTTATACTAGGAACTCTTGGTGGCAAAAAAGTTATAGCAATGCAAGGTCGTTTTCATTATTATGAAGGCTACGGAATGAAGGAAGTAACTTTTCCAATTCGTATTATGAAAGAAATGGGAATAGACTTGCTAGTGCTTTCGAATGCTGCTGGTGGAATGAATCCAGATTTTAAAGTAGGAGATATTATGCTTATAAATGATCATATAAACTTATTTCCTGATAATCCGCTAATGGGGCCTAATGATGATCGCCTAGGTGATAGATTTCCGGATTTAAGCGAAATATATGATAGCAAGCTTATACGCAAAGCTGCTGATATAGCTAGCAAAAATGATATTAAAGTTTTTGAAGGTGTATATGTTGGCGTTTCAGGACCTACTTTCGAGACTCCTGCAGAATATAAATACTTTAGAGTAATAGGTGGTGATACCGTAGGAATGAGCACAGTGCCTGAAGCTATTGTAGCTCGCCATGCCGGTATTCCATGTTTTGCCGCTTCCATAGTTACCGATTTGGGCGTTGCTGGTATAGTTGAAAAAGTTTCGCACGAAGAAGTGCTTGCCGCTGCACACGCTGCTGAGCCTAAGCTTACTCTAATTGTTACGGAATTATTGAAGAGTTTGTAGCTCACCTTTTGTGAATAATAGTTGTATTTAAAAGCCAATGAATTAATTTCTATACAAGGCTATGATAAAATACTTATTATTATTAATAAG
>JAOZKO010000403.1 GCA_029935325.1 Bacteroidales bacterium | reverse complement strand
ATATACGCAGTATTTTATAATTTATATTGTAAAACAAATGATACTGATTAGTTACGAAATAAAATTGCCAAAGGTATACGAAAAGAGAGCTATGAGCTTTAATCTGGCTTTATTAATATTTTCGCTCAAAACGGTGTCTAGGGCTTCAAATAAAATACTACTTTTGGATTCATCTCTGGTATTCATGTATCTGATTCTATCTGACAAATAAAACTTTAAGATACTGGATATCTGAATATTAGATATATTTTTCTGCAAAAGTTATTAAGATATTATATTGAGTATCAGTTGATTAAATTGATTTATTGAAAAATCGTCAAGTACTTAGCAAATATTCTTATAAAATATATTCTTAATATTTATATATTTGCTATTGATCTAAGTACTTGACACTTTTTTCAACATAAATATAGAGCTACTTGACAATTCACCAACATAAATTATAGAGCAACTCGACACTTTTACCAACATAAATATAGAGCATTTTGACACTTTTACCAACATATATATATAGCACTTTGACACTTTTACCAACATAAATATAGGGTAACTTGACACTTTTACCAACATAAATATAAGGCAATATGACACTTTTACCAACATAAATGATATTTTAGCAAAGTGAAAATATCCTATATGGCTGTATCTCTGTACTTTATGAAATTATCAATATTATTCCTCTGAAAAAGCATTATAATGTAAATATTGAAGTAAATATCATGCAAAATTTCATTATATTTGTGACATAGAAAATAGGAGGTAGAAATGAGAAGAAAAGCATATGCGGATTTATTAAAGTGGAAAAATAGCAAATATAGAAAACCGCTATTATTACAAGGTGCAAGGCAGGTCGGAAAAACTTATTTAGTTAAACAATTTGGAAAACAAGAATATTCTAGGATTGTATATTTGAATTTTGAACAATCGGCTGAAATTAGAGCTTTATTTTCTGGCAATCTTATACCCAAAACTCTTATTGAGAATATAGGTGTGTTTTTGGGAAAAAAGATTGAAGCAAAAGAAACATTATTATTTTTTGATGAAATTCAAGCATCAGAAGATGCATTAACCTCCTTAAAGTATTTCTATGAGCAAGCACCGCAATTTCATATTATAGCAGCAGGTTCATTATTGGGAGTTAGTGTTGCACGTGAGCGCAGTTTCCCCGTTGGCAAAGTTAATTTCTTGCAATTATACCCAATGAGTTTTCTAGAGTATATAGATGCCTTTGGTGGCGAATTCTTAATCGAGAAACTAAATGAAACTGATAGCATTGAAGCTTTACCTAAGATTTTACATGATAAACTTCAGCGAGAGTTAAAGCAGTTTCTGTTTCTAGGAGGAATGCCTGAAGTATTAAATCGCTATAGAAACAATGGCGATATTGCTGAAGTCAGAAGGGTGCAAAATGAATTATTGCGAGCCTATGAGCGGGATTTCGCAAAATATACAGATAAATCGCAAGCAATAAAAACCTCAGAGCTATGGGACTCTATCCCCTATCAACTTGCTAAGGAAAATAAAAAATTCAAATACAGCAATGTGCGAATTAAGGCTAGAGCAACTCATTATGAGCAAACCATAGAGTGGCTGAAAAATGCTGGACTAATTAATATTGTAAAGCAAATAAGCATACCTAAATTGCCATTATCTGGATATGCTGATGCTTCAAAATTCAAATTATACCTATTGGATACAGGACTTCTGGGAGCAATGCTAAATATATCATCGGATATAATCCTTAAACCAAATGCCCTTTATGTTGAATATAATGGTGCATTTATCGAAAACTTTGTTGCTTCTGAACTTGCAAATACTGGTATTAATGAATTATACTATTGGACCTCGAGAGGCGAAGCGGAAGTTGATTTTATTATTCGGCATAATGATAATATTTACCCTGTAGAAGTTAAAAGTGGTACAAGCAAGAACTTAAAAAGCTTAAGAAGTTATGAGAATAAGTATAAACCATTATACATTTTCAGAACATCACCACGAAACTTAGTAAAGGACAATGAGTTTATTAATATACCACTTTACGCAATATCAAAGCTTAAGGAGATAATGGCTCTGGCAGAAGACTTGAAGAGTTAATGGGTTTGTGGCTAATAACTCCCTGCATCCAATCTCCAACTTCAAGGTCGTATAGGGCAAACTCATACTTTTGCAACAATATTGACTGTCAATCAATTGACTGAAAATTAACAAAATTCGTATAAAGAATGTATGAACTCGCCGCTGAATAGTGGGGAGGCCAGAAACTCAAGCGGGCAATCCCGAAGAAAAATCGGGACAAGTTGGGAGGCCTTTTTGGGAGGAAGCGTTTGTGTTTCTTGATTTTTTTGTTTCGTTTTTTTATCAAGAAAAAAATGAAAAGAAAATAATTACAAAATCAAGCTAATACTCTGTTCCTATGCCAGATAAGTGTCATTGTTAAACTGATTCCTCAAAGATTTCTTAAGAAAGCAAGAAACAACCAAAGGAAAGTATGAGTTTACCCTGACTATTTACTGATAAAATTAGGATATAAATATATTTTTATTAAAAACCCATATAAA